>JAYSZD010001022.1:0-2607 GCA_043738185.1 Hymenobacter sp.
GGGGTCCTCGGCCTGGGTTTTGCCTACGGACTGGCTGGTGACGGGCGCAAAGGCGGCCTTGGGCTGGTAAGCGGCGCGCTGACAGCCGGTGGCCAGCACAAGCAAGCTCAGCGCGGACACCCAGGCGCGACAAGCTGACTTTGAAGAATTATTAAGCATTGCGGGAGAAAGCGTTTATTTCGTTAAGTCGTAGCTAAGCAGCGCCGAAAAGCGTTTTACGGTCGTGCCAGAGCTAACAATGGCGCTAAAGCCGTTGGTTATCTCGGCCCGGAGTTCAGCGCTGAAGTTGCGGCCCGCTACGCGCCCGGCACTCATGCCCACACCCGCCACAAATCCCTGCTCAAATTTACGGCTTTCGAGCGCCGGTTTCCATTCACTGAATTGGGGGTTGGTTCCAAAATCAACCAGGGTTCTGCGCGATTCAATTTGGTTTTGAAGGGCAAAAGCCCCGCTTATGCCCACTTGCACGAAAGGACGAACCGCGCCCTTGGGCAAGGTGTAGCGAAAGAGAACGGGCAGGCGAATGTATTGCAAGCGGATACGCGCCTCCTCTTTGAAAGTCGTGTTGGTGGACATGAATTGATAGGCATACTCCCCATCGTAAGCTTGTCGGTCATAAAGCGCTTCCAAGCGAAACGACAGTTTTCGGCTGAGCTTCGATAAGTTGTATCCTACAGCAAGCCCCACAACCGGTTGAATCCCGGAGTTGTACGGACCGTTTAAGCTGAGCCGGTCGTTATCGACACGCAGCGTAGCAACGTGGGCGCCCGCCATAAGTTCAAGGTGCAAGCGCCCACTCCGACGTGACAACGCGGTGGTTTGCGTCAGCGAGCTTCCGGGCGTGCTGTCCACACAGGCATTATAGCGATTCACGGCTTGCGTGAAGAAGTTAAGGCCGAACTGTACTTGGTTGACGCGCAACTGCTCGCGTGGACAAGCCGCAAAAGCCTGGGCTAATACTGTAATGTACTCGTTTTTGTAGCCCACAAACTTTTGCCCATTGGCGTTGAAGACGGTTTCGTTCAGGCGCCGCAACTCTTGCAAGGCGTCTGGGTTGCCGGCGCCTGCGCCACGTAGGTAATAGTGGTCGCGACGCTGCGCATCGCGGCGGGCATACAAAGAAATGGGCCCGCGTACAATCACCTCAACAAACTGTTGTTGGGCCGGCAATAATGGTGTTTCCACCTCCGCCATCGGAGTAAGCCGCGCCTCGTAGGAATTGGCACCCATCACGCCGTAGCCTAGTGCCGCGCTCGGCAGAAACTCTTGCACGTCTTGCTCCTTGCTGGCCCGAAAGCGGCAAAGAAGCGCACTGCGTTGCGCATTTTGATACTCCACCAACCCTTTTAAGGTGTCTCCTCCGAGCTTCACCACATAACCCGGCCGAAAATCGGATTGGGCATTGGCCCAGGAACTGCCCCACAGCAGTAGCACAAAAGAAAGAAGCGTGGTTTTTAGCATATAGTTAACAATGCGCGTAGTACAAGCGGAAAAAGAATGTCTTTGCAAACGCAAATACTGGACAAAGCTACGTCCACTTTTCGGGTGTATCGGGCAAAGAATGCCCCCTTTGCTGCTAGCGGCGGTATCTTTCGGCGCTTTCACCACCCTTGCCGCGCGGCCCCGCGCTGGCAGCGTCTTTGTCCCGCCATGTCCGATACCCCAGTTGCCACGCCCGTTTCCTTCGCTGAATTCCCGGCCGTGACCGCTGCCGACTGGCAGGCCCGCCTGACCCGCGACCTGAAAGGGCAGGACCCCACCACGCTGCGCTGGCCCCTGCCCGATGGCTTTAGCGTGGAGCCCTTTTACCACCGCGAGGCACTGGCGGCGCTGGGTGGCCCGCCCGCGCCCCTGCCCTACCCGCCGGCACCGTGGCTGAATATGCCCACGATTGAAGTGCCGGCCGGCGAGGGCCGGGAAGCCATTGACCAGGCTGTCGCGGCCCTAGCTACCGGCGCCGACGGCATCCATTTTGTACTGACCGACGCTACCACTTTTGCTACGCACTACCTGGCCGAGCAGCTGCCGCTGGCCGACACCTACATCGGCTACACGCTGACGGCGCCGCCGGATGTGTGGCTGGCCCAGCTGCTGGACGCGGTGCCCGGCACGGCGCTGCGGGGCTTTTTACGCTTCGCGCCCGGCGCCGCGCCCGAGGGTGCCGAGCTGGCCGACTACCGCCCGGCCCTGCGGCGTTGCGTGCACCTGACCACCAGCATGCCCGAGTTTCAGGCGCTGGCCATCAACGCGGCGTTTTTTGGCAACCGCGGCGCCACGGCCACGCAGCAGATTGCCTTTGGCCTGAACACCGCTGCCGCCCTGCTGGCCGAACTGCCCAACGAAGAAATTGACGTGGCGCAGGTGGCGGCGGCCATGCACTGGCAGGTAGCCATTGGCCCCAGCTACTTCGTCGAAATGGCCAAGCTGCGCGCTCTGCGGCGGCTGTGGGCCAACTTGCTGCACGCCTTTGGCCTGCCCGCTGCGCTCAGCCAGCACCTACGCGTTCACGCCGCTACCGCTTCCTGGACGCAAACGACCCTGGACCCGCACACCAACCTGCTGCGCCATACCACTGAGGCCATGAGTGCCGTGCTCGGCGGTGCCGAT
>JAYSZD010001023.1:0-1045 GCA_043738185.1 Hymenobacter sp.
GCGGTAGTGTGCGCCACCGGCAGCTGGAGCAGCCCCTACATCCCGACGTATCCGGGCCAGCCTGATTTTGGTGGCGTGCAGCTCCACTCGGCCCATTACCGGGAGGCCGCGCCCTTTGCCGGACAGCGGGTGCTGGTGGTGGGTGGCGGCAACTCCGGCGCACAGCTGCTAGCCGAGGTTTCACAGGTTGCGCACACCACCTGGGTAACGGAAAAAGAACCCCGTTTCCTGCCCGATGACGTGGACGGCCGGGTGCTATTCACCCAAGCCACGCAGCGCTACCATGCGGGCCAGGAAGCCGCTCCGCTGCCCACGCTCGGCGACGTGGTGATGGTGGACTCCGTGAAGGAGGCCCGCGGCCGGGGTGCACTGGGCAGTGTGCGGCCCTTTGCACGGTTCACCCGCACGGGCGTGGTGTGGGCCGATGGCCGCGAGGAAGCCGTGGACGCGGTTATCTGGTGCACGGGTTTCCGGCCCGCCCTTTCGTTTCTGACAGACTTGGGCGTGGTACGGCCCGATGGGCGCGTGGCTACCACGGGCACCCGCGCTACCGAGCTGCCTGGCCTGTGGCTGGTGGGTTACGGCAGCTGGACGGGGTTTGCCTCCGCCACGCTGATTGGCGTGGGCCGCTCGGCCCGGACCACCGTTGAGGAAGTAAAAGCGTTTCTGGGCCAGGCAATAGCTAAGCCGCTGGAGCAGTAGCCCCGAAAGAACAGTCACGTTTCCTTACTATTCGGCCGCTGGGTTGCTCAGAACCTGACCATTACGCCCGACCCGCTAATGCACTTCCGCGCGGCGAGCCTGCTCTGGCTGGCTAATCTAGCCTGCCGGTTACTGCGCTAAAGCGGGCGGGGCGCTCAACCGGCAGCGGCCGTTGAACCAGCTGTTACCCATCCCCTATTGGGTGCACATGTGTGAACACCACAAGCCTGCCCTGAAACTACAGTGCCTAGGGCGTGAGGACAATAAAGAATCAAATGTATGGTTGTTTGATACCAGTACTTATTTATGCGTCGTCACGAAATTTCAGATGCCACCTGGGCGC
>JAYSZD010001024.1:0-6522 GCA_043738185.1 Hymenobacter sp.
CGAGCGGCTTGCAGAAACGCATGTCGTAGTGGCCAGTTGAAAGACCTTCGGCGGCCAGAGCTTCGGTGGCTTTCACGGCATAGTTGCCGATGTGCCCGATGCTGAGGACGGCCACGCCGCCTTCGGTGCCTTCGCGCACCACGCGGCCCGTGCCGATGGCAACGCGCTGCAACGGCGTGCGCCAAACTGGCATCACGCCTTCGCCGCGTGGGTAGCGGATGCTGTGCGGCCCGGCGTTTTCGGGCAGCTGGGCGGTGTACATCAGGTTGCGCAGTTCCTGCTCGTTCATCGGAGCCGACACCACCATGTTGGGAATGCAGCGCATGTAGGCCAAATCGTAGCAGCCGTGGTGGGTGGGGCCATCGGCACCGACAAAGCCGGCCCGGTCGAGACAAAACACCACGTGCAGGTTTTGGAGGGCCACGTCGTGAATCACTTGGTCGTAGCCGCGCTGCATGAACGTGGAGTAGATGTTGCAGAACGGCACCAGCCCCTGGGTAGCCATGCCGGCCGAGAACGTGACGGCGTGCTGCTCGGCGATGCCCACGTCGTAGGTGCGCTCGGGCAGGGCGGCCATCATGATATTCAGCGACGAGCCCGAGGGCATGGCCGGGGTCACGCCCACGATTTTGTCGTTGGCCCGGGCCAGTTCCAGCAGCGTGTGGCCGAATACGTCCTGGTATTTCGGGGCTTGTGGCGTGGCGTGGGTTTTCTTGGAAATTTCGCCCGTGATTTTATCGAACAAGCCGGGAAAATGCCACAGCGTCTGGTCCTGTTCGGCCAAAGCGTAGCCCTTGCCCTTCACCGTGACGCAGTGCAGCAGCTTGGGCCCGGGAATGCTCTTCAGGTCGTTGAGGATGGTGACGAGGTGCTGCACGTCGTGGCCGTCCACGGGGCCGAAATAGCGGAAGTTGAGGGCCTCGAACAAGTTGCTTTGCTTAAGCAGGGTGGCCTTCATGGCGGCCTCCACTTTGCGGGCAATCTGCTGGGGATTGGGGCCGAACTTGCTGAGCTTGCCCAGCACGTTCCACAGCTCGTCGCGCACTTTGTTGTAGGTGCGCGAAGTCGTGATGTCGGTGAGGTATTCCTTGAGCGCGCCCACGTTGGGGTCGATGCTCATGCAGTTATCATTCAAAATAACCAGCAGGTTGGACTTGGCCACGCCGGCGTGGTTGAGGGCCTCGAAGGCCATGCCGCCAGTCATAGCGCCATCGCCAATCACGGCAATGTGCTGCCGGTCTTTCTCGCCTTTGTAGTCCGACGCCACGGCCATGCCCAGCGCCGCCCCGATGCTGGTGCTGCTGTGGCCCACGCCGAAGGCGTCGTACGCGCTTTCGCTGCGCTTGGGGAAGCCCGACATGCCGTGGTAGCGGCGGTTGGTGGGAAACTGCTCGCGGCGGCCGGTGAGAATCTTGTGGCCGTAGGCTTGGTGGCCCACGTCCCACACCAGCTGGTCGTCGGGCGTATTGAACACGTAGTGTAGCGCCACCGACAGCTCGACCACGCCCAGAGACGCCCCAAAGTGCCCGCCGTAAATGCTCACGGAGTCGATAATGAAGTCCCGAAGCTCGGTGCTGAGTTGGACTAATTGCTCAGGAGCAAGCTTTTTGAGGTCGTCGGGCGAGTCAATCGCCGCGAGCAGCGGGCCGGGTTCAACTATCATCAGGGCAGCGTCGGTGGGATGGTGACGGAGTGTAACCATCTGACCCCCTAAAAGATTAGCGGGCCCCGGCAAAGGTACGACGCGGCGCGAACAGCGGTTGTGACAACCGGCAGAATCCGGCTGTTTGTCGGGGTTCATGGGGTGACAATCTAGTTTATAAGCATTTCGGCGGTGTTCGTGAGGACCTTTGCGTATCAGCAAAGAAGAACAAGCCGGTTTGCGGTTACACTCTGCTGGCAACCAAAAAAGGACGCCGGGTGCAACCTGCAGGTCAATTTGTGGCACTTTGGCCGCTATGTATTGTATGAAACAAAAACTACCGGCTACTGCCGTCTTACTGGCGGCCCTGGTGGGCGCCACCCAACTGGCTTCGGCCCAGCAGACGCCCGGCACCCGGACGGCGGCACCGGCCGCCGCTCCGGCGGCGCGGCCCACCACCGGCCGCATCACCGGCACCGTGACGGAGGCCGGCACAGGCAAGCCCGTGTCGTACGCCACGGTGGCCGTGCTGGACGGCGCGGGCAAAGTAGTAAACGGCGGCGTGGCCGGCGACGACGGCCAGTTTATCCTGGCGGGCATTCCGGCCGGCACCTACACGGTCCAAATCAGCTTCATCGGGTTTAAAAACGAGGAGCGCACCGGCTTGGCGGTGCCCGCCGGCGGGGCCGCAGACTTGGGCAAAGTGGCGATGGCGACTTCGGCCCAGAAGCTGGGCGAAGTGGTAGTGGTGGCCCAAAAGCCCTTGTTTGAAGAGCGGGTGGACCGCACCGTGTACAACGCCGAAAACGACCAGACCGCCCGCGGCGGCGACGCCACCGATGTGCTGCGCCGGGTGCCCCTGCTGAGCGTGGACCTGGACGGCAACGTGAGCCTGCGCGGCAGCTCCAACCTGCGGGTGCTCATCAACAACAAGCCCTCGGCCATTGCGGCCAGCAGCATTGCCGACGCCCTGCGCCAGATTCCGGCCGAGCAGATTAAAACGGTGGAGGTCATCACCTCGCCTTCGGCCAAGTACGACGCCGAAGGCACGGGCGGCATCATCAACATCATCACCAAAACCAATACGCTGCGCGGCGGCACGCTGGGCCTGAACACCAGCGTGGGCACCCGCAGCGCCAACCTGAACCTGAACAGCGCCTACCGGACAGGCAAAATGGGCTTCTCGTTCAACGCCGGCGGCCGGGCCCGCTACAACGTGCCGGGCAGCTTCGAGAACGTGCAGACGACCTTCAGCGCCCTGGACCGCAGCGTGCGGACCTCAACGCTGCAAACGGCCGAAACCTTTCAGAACGAGGGCGGCGGGCGCGCGGCCCTGGGCTGGGACTACGACCTGAACAAGCAGAATTCGCTGCAAGCCTCGCTCACCTACGGCCTGCGCGCCGGCAACAGCCGGCAGGACCGGCTGACGCAAGTGGACCTGCGACCCACGCCCGACCAAACAGTGGTGCGCAACGTGGACGTGCGGGACCGGTCCAACTCCGTGGATGCCAGCCTGAACTTTACCCACCTGTTTGAGAAACCCCAACAGGAATTCAGCCTGCTGACCTTGTACAGCCGCAACGACCGGCAGAACGAATTCACGAGCGCCAACCTCGACCTGGCCAACTTCAATACCACCAGCCGGCTGCGCAACGACAACCCCAGCGCCAACGAGGAATTCACGGTGCAGGCCGACTACCAGGCACCGACCGGCAAAAACCAGCTGCTGGAGTTTGGGGCCAAGGACATTCTGCGCCGCGTGAACAGCGACTTCGCCTCGTTCTCGGCGCCCGGCGCCGACGGCGCGTTTGTGGCGCGCCCGGGCACGGCATTCAACAACCGCTTCACCTACGACCAAAACGTGGCGGCGGCCTACTTTACGTATACGCTGAGCCTGCCCCGGAACATTACGCTCAAGCCGGGCCTGCGCTACGAGTACACGACCATC
Source organism: Hymenobacter sp. (assembly GCA_043738185.1). Classification (GTDB taxonomy): domain Bacteria; phylum Bacteroidota; class Bacteroidia; order Cytophagales; family Hymenobacteraceae; genus Hymenobacter. The sequence goes on from JAYSZD010001024.1 coordinate 3,591, forward strand.
ACGGCCGACTTCCAGAGCGGCGACGAGCTGGTGAACGTGCCCAGCTACGGCGAGCTGATTCCGAGCGTGAACCTGTCGCGGCGCCTGGCCAACGGCAACACGCTCAAAGCGGCCTACAACCGCCGCCTGCAACGGCCCTCGCTGCAGTTCCTGAACCCGGCCCTGCAGTTTTCCAACGCCCTGATTGTGACCGAGGGCAACCCCCGGCTCGACCCCGAATTCACGAACAACTTCGAGCTGGGCTACAGCACGCTGGTTAAGCAGGTCAACCTGAGCTTCAGCGCCTTTGCGCGCAACACCACGGGCTCCATCCAGTCGGTGCGCCAGAGCCTGACGGACGAGCGGCGCACCGCGCTCAACGCGCAGCTGCCCGCCGAGTCGCAGCTCGCGCCCGGCGCCCAGCTGATAAATTTCCAGAACATCGGCGAAGAAAATGCCTACGGCGGCAACGTGTTTGCTTCCCTCAACGGCAAAAAGCTGAGCCTGAACACCGGCTTTGATGTGTTCTACGCCGTGCTGCGCAACAACGTGGCCGATGAGCTCTACAATGCCTCGAACCAGGGCTTCGTGGCCAGCGGGCGGGTATTTGGCTCCTACAAGATGACGGATTTGTGGGGCCTGCAGGGCTTTGGCTTCTACCGCGGCCGGCAGGTGCAGCTGCAGGGCGAGCAGAGCGGCTTCGGCTTCTACGGCCTGAGCGTGCAGCGCGAGTTTGCCAATAAAAAAGGCAGCATCGGCTTCGGCGCCCGCAACTTCCTGACCCGCGCCATTCGGGTCGACAACGAAATTCGCACCCTCCTGCTGGCGCAAAACAGCACCACTGAGACGCGCAACCTGAGCTTTCAGGTTGATTTCAGCTACCGCATCGGCCAGCTTTCAGCCGACCAGCGGCCGCGCCGACGCCGCAGCATCAACAACGACGACCTGAAGGGCGGCGGCGAGGGCGGTGGCGATGAGGGCAGTGCTCCTGCTGGCGGCGGCGGCGCTCGGCCGGCCGGTGGTGCCGGTGGTGCCCGGCCCGGCGGCGCCCCGGGAGCTCGCCCGGCGGGTGCTCCCGGCGCACCGACGCGCCTGGCTCCGGGCACCCTGCCCGCCACCCAACCCCTGGCCACGCCCGCCGACAGCACCACGACGGACTCGACCAGAACCCTGCCAGCCGCGCTGCCGGGCACGGTTCCTGCGCCGGCTCAGCCCACGGTGCAGCCCGCAGACCCGACGCGCCAGCCACAGCCCGCAACGCCGGTCGGCACGCCCACCAATCCAATTAACAACCCGGCCAATGCGCCGTCGCCCGGTACCACCACGCCCGGCGGCATCACGCCGGCCGGCAGCCCCGGCGGCCGGCCTTAACTTACTCGAATTGAGTCAATAAAAACGTCATGCCCGCGCCGCGAAGCATGACGTTTTTGTTTCCCATTTGCCCCAAGCCGCCATCTCTGGCGGGCCACGCCCTACTTTTGCCGGGCTGCCCGTCTCCCTTGCTATGCCCGATAAGCTTCCTGCTCTTTCCGCCAACGACGAAAATTTCTTGCAGCGCCTGCGACCTTCGCGCCTCATTCTGCCCGTCGCTATTGGCCTGGGCGTGGTGGCGTTTCTCTTTTACCGGAGCTACAAGCCCGGTGAGCTGGCGCCGTTGCAAAACGCGCATTGGGGCTGGCTGCTGGTAGCCCTGCTGGTGCTGGCCGCCCGCGACCTGGGCTACATCTACCGCATCCGCCACATTGCCGAAGGCGCGCTGAGCTGGCGACAGGCCCTCGACGTCATCATGATTTGGGAGTTTGCTTCCTGCGTGCTGCCTTCGGGCCAGGGCGGCACGGCGGCCGCGCCGTTTATTCTGGAGAAGGAAGGCATTCCGTTGGGCAAAGGCTTGGCCTACATCATGGTTACGGCCCTGCTCGACAACCTCTACTACGTGCTGATGGTACCGCTGGTGGTGCTCATTGCCGGGGCCGGGCTCTACCCGCACGAGGCGCTGCAAACCGGCTTCGTGGCCACGCTGCGGGTGGCTTTTGGGGTGAGCTACGTTTTTGTCTCACTATATGCGGGGCTGATGCTCTACGCCATTTTCGTAAATCCCCGCTCGGTGCGCCGGCTGATGGTGCGGCTGTTTTCCTTGCCCATTCTGCGGCGCTGGCGGCGCAAGGCCTACCAGCACGGGCAGGAGTTGGTGCTGGCCTCGGTGCAGCTGCGCGGCAATGGGCCGCGCTACTGGTGGCACGCAGGCGTGAGCACGGCCTTCGTCTGGACGGCCCGCTACGCCATCATCGGCTGCCTCATCGCGGCCTTCGTGCCTATGAGTACGGGTACCTTCCTGTTCATTTTTGCCCGCAATATCACTTACAAAGTCATCCTGCTCATTGCCATCACACCGGGCGGTGCGGGCATTGCCGAGGGCGCGTTCCCCACGTTTTTCGGCTCCTTCATCGGCACCGCCACCATGACCAGCTTCCTGGTGCTGCTCTACCGAGTGGTGACGTACTACCTGTACCTGGTGCTGGGTATGGTGTTTCTGCCCCGCTGGGTGGCGCGGGTGTTTGTGAAACGGGTTAAAAGTTAAAAGTGAAGAGTTAAAAAAATCCGCTGCGTTTTAACTCTTCACTTTTAACTTTTAACTCATTTTTCGGCGGTGGGGCGCTGGTAGGTTTCCCAGAATGCGGGGTGATAGTCGGTGTATTGCAGTTGAGGCAGCTCGCCGACTTCCATCTTTGTACGAAACTTCGAGGTTAGGGGCAGCGGAGGGGTGCCAGCCGGCAGCGGGGTGAAGTAGACTTCGCAGCTGATTTGGCGGTAATACGCTTGCCCCCCAATAACTCGCCCGGCCCGCACGGCCTGGGCCACGCTTTGGCGCACGTGGTAGCGGCCATTGGCCGCGCGGGCGTACACGACGGCATGGTCGGTACGGTGGTCGGAAAGCAGGGTAGCGTGCAGCCGC
>JAYSZD010001025.1:0-6512 GCA_043738185.1 Hymenobacter sp.
GGTGGCGGCCGTTCCGGTGGCCGTGGCCGACGCGGCTACGACCACGACCGGCACGGCCGTCACGTTCAACCTGACGGGCAACGACACGTTTACGGCTCCGGCCACGGGCTACGGGGCCATTGACCTGGTGCCGGGCGGTGCCATCGACAATACCCTGACCATTGCGAACGTGGGCACCTTCACGACGCTGGGGGCGCCGGCCGGGTCGGTGGCATTTACGCCCGTGGCTGGATTTGCCGGCACGGCTTCGGCCAGCTACACAGTGCAGGACAACCAGGGACTGACCTCGAACACGGCCGCCATTTCGGTGACGACGACCGTGAACACCTGCCAGCCCGCTTACCTGAACAACGCAGCCACGGCCAACGGGCTAACCAGTGAGTTCATCACCCGCACCGGGGCGTCGCTGAACAGCCAGGCGGCGCTGGCGGCCTTCAACCGCGCGCCCACCATCCGACGCACCGACGCCCAGACCAACTTCGCCAACCCCGCCGCCTTTGGCGGCCCCACGCCGGCCAATACCGGCGCCTTCCTGCTGCGGCAGCGGGGCAGCATCCAGCTGCTGGCCGGCTCCTACACCTTTCAGGTCGTCTCGGTCAATGCCGGGGCGTACCTCTGGGTCGGTGGCGCGGCCCTTACGCCCACCCCGGTGCTGACGGCCGCCCTGCTGGGCGGAAACGGTCAGGGCACGTACCGCGGCACTTTCATAGCGCCAGCCACCGGCCTCTACGACCTGCAACTGCTCTATGAGCGCAATGGTGGCACCGGCTCGGTAATACTGAGCATCGCGCCGGGTGCCGGCGTTACTACCCTCGCCAGCTTTACCGTAGTGCCCGAGGCCAGCCTCTGCGCCGGCCCGGCTGCGGCCAACGCCGCTCCTGTAGCCACGGCTGCTACCAACGCCGGCATACTCAGCTCGGCGGCAGCTACCACGCTCTCGCCCGGCCTGAGCGGTGCCGACTCGGACGGTTCTATTGCATTTTATAACATCCTCACCCTGCCTGCGGGTGGGGTACTGGCACTGTCCGGCACGGCAGTGGTAGTGGGTCAGGCCCTGACGCCGGCCCAGGCGGCCACGCTTACCTTCGACCCCAGCGGTCCTGTGACGGGCAATGTTACGTTTGCCTTCAATACCACCGACGACAAGGGCCGGGTTAGCAACGCTAGTGCCTACGCTACGCTGGGCGACGCCTCGGGCGCGCTCTACACCATTCCGATTCTCAACTCCCCGCCGGTAGTAGCCAATACGACCAACGTATCCCTAGTCAATACCAGCCCGGCCGTGGCCCTGAACCCTGGCCTGAGCGCCACCGATGCCGATGGCAGCATGGCCAGCTTTACCGTGAACGGCCCGGTGAGCAGCGGCACCCTGCGCTACCAAGGCGTTCCCGTAACGGGCTCCCTCAACATTCCGGCCGCTAACGTTGGTCAGCTTACTTACCAGCCCTCGTCGGTATTCACGGGCAATGCCACGTTCACCTTCACAGCCACCGATAACCTGGGCCTGGTGAGCAACACCGCCACCTACATCATCCCGGTGACGCTGGCGGCCGATCTGGCCACCACGGTGCGCGGGGTGACCGGCCCTGGCGGCACCCAGATTTTTACCTCGCCCCAGGGCGGACTGACTTTCTTTGAGGCCACAACCACCAACAACGGCCCCGGCCCGGCCACCAGTGTCACGCTGAGCATTCAGTTGCCGGCCGGTCTCACGGGTGTGTCGCTTTCCAACAGCGGCACCTACAATACCACTACCGGTTTAGCCAGTTTCCCCAACACCGGTGCCCTAGTCGCGGGCGCCAGCGTAAGTCGTAACATCGCCTTCACGATGTTGGGCACCACGGTAAACGCCACGGCCACGGCCACCACCGGTACCACCGACCCCACCCCCGGCAACAACTCGGGCACCGCCTTCGTCAACCCCACGCAGGTAGCAGACGTGGTGGTGGCCATCAGTGGCCCGACGCGGGTACTGACCAACCAAACGGTGCTCTATACCGTGATTCCGACCAACCTGGGGCCCAGCACGGCTACCGGAGTAGCACTGCGCGCTACCCTGCCGGCCGGCCTGAGTAACGTCACCGTATCAAACGGCGGGAGCTATAATGCTACCACCGGCCTGGTAAGCTGGGGTACGATTGCGAACCTGGCCAACGGCGCCAGTGTGGCCTACACCGTCCGTTTCAACGGTCCCACCAGCCCCACAACCATTCTCAACAGCGGTGGCGTGGTAAGCGCCGTGGCTTCGGCTACCACCACTACCTCCGGTGGTGACCCCGTAGCCGGCAACAACAATGGCACCAACGGCGCATCCCGCATCACGACCGTGGTAGTGGCGCAGGCCGCCACGCTGCTGTGCATAGCGCCAAGCAACACCGACGTATCGCTAAGCAACGGCGACCTCAATACCTATTACCCTGGGTTGGGCACGGTGGCAGTCGGCGCCACTTCCCTTGCAGTGGGCGCCGCTTCTACGTCTGGCAGCACCACCCCATTGGCTGAGGGCGACCTTGTTATGATAATGCAGATGCAGGGTGCCGACCTTGATTTCACCAACACCAGCGCTTACGGCGATGGGTTGGGCGGCGACGTAGTGGGCAGCGGCACCTTGCTGAACGCAAACTTTACGGCTGGCACCTACGAGTACTCGGTGGTAACGAGCTACAATGCCGGCACCGGCGCCCTCACCCTCACTCAACCCCTGGGCTTTGGCTTCAGCAATGCCGATGCCACGGCTGCCAGCGGTCAGCGTCGCTACCAAGTGGTGCGCGTGCCGCTCTACCGCAACGTGGACCTGACCGCCAACATCTCGGCCCCGCGCTGGAACGGGCGTACCGGCGGCGTGCTGGTACTCGACATCAGCGGCACGCTCAATTTCAACGGCTTTAAGATGGACATGGCTGGCCGGGGCTTCCGGGGCGGCGGTGGCCAGCAGCTCGGCGGCGCAGGAGGCCTGCTTGATTCGGATTACCGCACCACAGCCAACACCAACGTCAACGCCAACAAGGGCGAAGGCATCGCGGGTACCCCGCGCTACGTTTACGACGAAGACTATTTCCAAGCGTACCGGGCTGGGAGCGCCCCCCGGGCCCTGCTAGATACGCGCACCACGAACGCCGTGCGCACGGCCCTTCTACCCGGTACCCTCAACGACGGCTACCCTAGCGGCGACCGCGGCCGGGGAGCCCCTAGTAACGCTGGCGGCGGCGGCACCGATGGCAACCCCAATAGCAACGACCAGAATACCGGCGGCGGCGGCGGCTCCAATGCCGGCCGTGGCGGCGTGGGCGGCAACGCCTGGGATTCAAACGACGCTTCGGGCGGCTTTGGTGGCGACGACTTCACGCAGGCCACGGCCAGCCGCTTTATCATGGGCGGCGGTGGCGGCGCCGGCACCACCAACAACGGCACGGTGGCACCAGCGGGCACCTACCCGGCCAATGCTGGCCTCTACACCGGTCCTACCGGCAACGGCCAGAACGGCGACGGCTTTGCCAGCTCGGGCGCGGCGGGCGGCGGCCTCGTGCTGATTCGGGCGGCCAACGTGGGCCCCAGCCCGGGCACTATTGATGTGAGCGGCAACTCGATGTCTTTCGTGCCGCTGAACGATGGTTCGGGCGGTGCGGGCGCGGGCGGCTCGGCCCTGGTGCTAAGCGGCACTTCGAGCGGCAACGGCGGCAGCAATGTGCTACAAAACCTTACCATTCTGGCCAAGGGAGGCAACGGTGGTTCGAATACCGGGGGCGGCTCGCCCCACGGACCGGGTGGCGGCGGTGCCGGTGGCCTGGCTTTTGCCTCGTCGGCCCTGAGCCCAACTTCAGACTTGAGCCCCGGCGTGAACGGTACCACCTTCGGGTTTGTGCAGTACGGTTCGGGCGTGGGCTCGGCAGCCATTGGGCAGCTCCAGGTAGGCGTGACGCGCGGCGACGTGCCCAACGTGGTGGGCGCCTGCCCGGCCGATGTAGAAACAACCATCAGCAGCAGCGTTTCATCGCAGGTACCCGGCAATACCGTGGTGCTGACCGTAACGACGCTCAACAACGGGTTGGGCGTGGCCCAGAACGTGATTCAGCGCGTGCAGATAACCCCGAATCTGGCTTTTGGCAGCGTACTCATCAATGGCCAGCCCCGCATTAGCACCAACGGTAATACCGCCACCTACCCCGGCGGCGCCACCTACAACCGCAACACGGGCATCGTTACCTTCCCATTGGTGGCCGTGCTCAACGCTGGCAGCCTGCCCAACACTAACGTGTTGACCAATACTATCAGTATTGTGATGCCCAACCAGACCGTGCGGGCCGTAGCCACCAGCACCAGCACCGGCGACCTCGACCCTCGCCTAGCCAACAACGATGGTTCGCTGCCGCCGGCCAGCGTGGTCATCACCGCCACCAACGCCTTGGCGGGCCGCATCTTTGACGACGTGAACTACGGCGGCGGCGCGGGCCGCAATTATGCCACCGCCGACGCCTCGGCTACGGCCGCTGAGTCAGGCTTTGGCACAGGCGCCATTGGCTCGGCCGGCACCGTAGTGGAGCTCTACACCTCCACCGGGGCTTTCGTGGGCTCCACCATATCGAGTTCGGACGGTACCTACGGCTTCGCGGCCGTGCCCACCGGCAACTACCAGGTACGCGTGGTGAACAGCACTGTGAAATCGGTGCGCGACAACGCTGCCGTGGACGTGCTGCCAGTGCAAACCTTCCGGCGTACTACCGTAAGCGGTACGCTCGTTGATGACGTGAACCGCGTGGGCGGTCAGCGTCCCCTGCTCACTGATGGCATCGCCAACACCGGCAATGGCAACGTGACGCTGACTTTTACCGGCCTGAACACGAGCAACACCGACGTAGCCGCCTTCATCGACCAGGTAGAGCTTGTAGACCTGGTGACTGGTAACGTGGTAGCCACAGGTGGCCCGGACAACGCCGGGTTTGAGACGCCGGCAGTGACCGCCAATGACGTGCAGTTCAACCCCGCCGGCGGCAGCTGGACCTTCCAGCCTCTGTCGGGGCTCAATGGCTCGGGCATTGCCAACGGCACGGGCTACGGCTCGCCGGTAGCCCCGCAGGGCGCGCAGGTGGGCGTGTTGCAAGGCAACGGCACCATTAGCCAGACTCTTAGCCTGCCTGTAGGCACCTACACCGTGCGGTTCCGCACGGCCCAGCGCGCCAATGCTACCGCCGACCAGACGGTGAGCGTGAGCGTGAACGGCGGGGCTTCCATAGGCAATGTGCAGCCGGCTAACACTGGACAGTTCGTTACTTACACCTCCGGCACCTTTACCGTAGCTGGCTTCGCACTTGGCAGCATCGTAGCCCAAAGCGTGGCCGCCGTGACGGTGGGCAGCACCGAGATAGCCGACGTGGACTTTGGCTTCAACTTCGACGCCATTGTGAATACCAACGATGCCGGCCAGGGTACCCTGCGCCAGTTCATCACCAACTCCAACGCCCTGCCCAACGGCCTGCTAAACCAGAACCCCAACACCAACGGCGGCTCGGACCCAACGGCAGGTATTGAGACCAGCATTTTCATGATTTCGAATGGCACGGCACGGCCCGGCCTGCTCGCGTCTGGCGGCAGCAACGGCGGCCCGGCCAATCAGCTCATTGGCGGCGTGGCCATCATTACGCCTGCCTCGGCCCTGCCGGCTATCACCGACAGGAACACGTCGATTGACGGCACGACCCAGACCGTGAACATTGCCAACAGCAACAACGCGACCTTGGGCATTGGCGGCACGGTGGGCGTAGGTGTGGATGGTATTATCGGCACGACCGACGACGAAATCCTCCCCACCCTGAACGGCCCCGAGGTACAACTCGTGGGCACCCAGGGCCAGGCCGGCTCCGAGGTGGGCCTGAGCCTGGAGAACGCCGGCATCACCGTGCGCGGCCTCAGCATCTTCGGCTTTGGCAACACCGGCGGAAACGCTACGGGCAACGCCACCGGGGCCAACATCCGGGTAACTGGCGCGGCCCTGAACAGCACGTTGATAACCGGCAACGTGATTGGCAGCGCGGCTACCGCCCTGGCCGACCCCGGCACCGGGGCCCGCAGCACGGGCCACGGCATTCTGCTCGCGGGCTTTGGCACGGGTACAGTAGCGGCCGAGCTTACCAACAACCTGATTGCCTTCAACGGCGCCAGCGGCATCGAAAATCTGGCCGCCGCCACACCTACCAGTCTCAATATTCAGGGCAACGAAATCCGGAGCAATGCCCAACTCGACCTGACGGCCGACGGCATTCGGATGGGCAACGCCGGCGGGCAGGTGGTCAACAACCTGGTTATCAATAACCAGGGTTCGGGCATTGACCTTTCGGGCACCAACGGCGCCGTAACTGTGACCGGCAACACGGTGCAGGGCAACGGCACGGGGGGCACCGAAACCGCCGGCCTGCGGGCCTTTGGCCAAGGCAATTTGTTGACAATAAATATATTGCGTGATAACGTCGGCGATGGCCTGCTGGTACGCCCCGGTACCAACGCCACGAACGTAGCCG
>JAYSZD010001026.1:0-1042 GCA_043738185.1 Hymenobacter sp.
AGGCTTGTCGTCGAAGGACTTGGCAATGGTTTCGTCCACCATCACCGCGCCCAGCGGCAGGTAGCCGGCCGTGATGCCCTTGGCCATGCACATGATGTCAACTTTGACGCCGTGGTGGTCGGAGCCAAACCACTTGCCGGTGCGGCCGAAGCCCGACATCACCTCATCGGCCACCAGCAAAATGCCGTGCTGGTCGCAGATTTCGCGGATGCGCGTCCAGTAGCCGGGCGGGTACTTGATGCAGCCCGACGTGCCCGACTCGCCTTCCAGAATAATGGCGGCCACGCTGCCGGGGTTCTCATAGCCTATGATGCGCTCCATGGCATCGGCGGCGCGCTGGGCGCATTGCTCGGGCGTGTCGGAGTACCAGGGGCAGCGGTAGGCATATGGGTTTTCGACGTGCACCACGCCCGGCATAGCCTGGCTGTCCACGGCAAACCTGCGGGGGTCGCCGCCGGCGCTCATGGCCCCGTAGCTGGCCCCGTGAAACGACTGGTACAACGTCACAATCTTGTGGCGGCCGGTGTACACCCGCGCCAGCTTGATGGCATTTTCAATAGCCTCGGCCCCGCCCAGCGTAAAAAATGCTTTGGTGAGATTGGGCGCGGTGATGTCGGCCAGGCGGCGGCCGAGGTCGCCGCGGGCCTTGGTAATCATGCCAGGGTATACATAGCTGAGCTCGCGCATCTGGGCAGCCACGGCCTCAGTCACGCGCTGGTCGCCGTGGCCGATGTTCACGTTCATTAGTTGCGAGCTGAAATCAATGTAGCGTTTGCCGTCGCGGTCGTACACGTACACGCCCTCGGCGCGCTCAGCGTTGATGGGGTTCAGGCCCGTTTGCTTCGACCACGAGAAAAGCGTGTGGTCGAGGTTGTCGTGCAGGATTTGGTCTTTGTCGAGGTCGTAGGTGGTTTCCATGGTGCAAGCGAAACCTCACCCCCGGCCCCTTTCCAAAAGAGAGGGGAGCCTGACGTAAAGTTTTTATTGAAGGGTTGAATCAACTATTATTCTGAAAATCGTTTGGCCCCCCTCTCTTTTGGAG
>JAYSZD010001027.1:0-1042 GCA_043738185.1 Hymenobacter sp.
ACATACCGCCTAAGAAATGCTGTTGACCTATTCCCTTTCTCAAACTCCTCCTGCAGGCGACCAAGGTTGGCGGGGTCGGCCTGCGCCTGTTGGAAGGCCGCCAGGTCCTGCAGGTAGCGTTGCCCAGCGTTGGCGTTGCCGGAGCGGCGGTAGAGCAAGCTGCCATCGGAGGCGAAGTACAGGTAAGTGGGCCACTGCGAAACCTTGTACTGGCGGACCACGGCGGCGCTTTCGCGGGAGCCAAACGCCAGCTCTTTATTCAAGAACCCCTTGTTAAGGGCACTGGCTACGGCCGGGGTATTCAGCCCCGAGGTGTTGCGCGATTTTTTGAGGGCGTCCGGCAGGTTAGCGGGGGCAGGTGGCATAGCCAGCAGCACAAAAACCGGCTTGTTCTGTTGTCGCGCATTGGCAAAAATTTGCGCCAGGGAGTCTTTTTCGAAGCGAATACTTTGGGCACACGCAACTTGCGCGGCGCAGAAAAAGGCCATGCAGATTAACAGGTAGTACTTCATGTAGAGAACTGGTGGTAGATTGCCAAAAGTAGCACCCATTGCCTCAGCGGCCAGATTTCCTGATGCTACCGGCCAGGGGCAGTCCGGCCTGCCGGGCTACTTTTTCGGCGGCAGAAGCCCGATGCCCTTGCCCAGCATCCAATCGAAAAGGCGGTCTGGGAGCAGTTTGGGTATCAGCCAGCTCCGCAGCAGGTCGGGCGCGATGCTGTAGCGCAGCCGGGGCCGGGGCGTTTCCAGGATGCGCACCAGGCGCCCGGCTACGTACTCCGGCGTGAGGCCCTTTGCGCGGGTGCGGTTCACGAAGGTGGCGAAGCGCTGCGTGGGCCCGTGGTAGGGCGTGTCGCGGTACGGCTCCAGGTCCATGCCCTTATCCCAGATGGGCGTTTTGGTTACCCCCAGGCCAATGAGCACCACGGCCACGCCAAACAGCTGCAGCTCCCGCCGCCACGTGGCCGAGAGGCCTTCCAGGGCAAACTTGGTGCCCACGTAGGCCCCCATAAACGGCGAGGCCACCTGCCCGCTCACCGAGC
>JAYSZD010001028.1:0-1041 GCA_043738185.1 Hymenobacter sp.
GCGCGTGGCGGCCCTGGGCTACAAAGGCCAGATGAAGGTGACCCCCGATGGCCGGCGGCTGGCCCTGGCCCGCTACAGCGAAGTAGTAGCGGTGGGCGATAGCAGCAGCACCGTCGAGCTGTTTGGCTTTGACACCGAATCGGGTGCTGTTACCGCCGACCCGCAGGTTCCGTTCATCGTGGACCGGGGCGAAGGGAAATACTACGGCGTCGGGTTTTCACCCGGCAGCTACCTCTACGCCACGGTGATGAACCCGCCCAAGCTGCTGCAATTTGACATCAGCGGTACCGGGCCGGTTACCAAGCAGGATATTCCGCTCAACCAGAGCACCGCCGCCGACCTGGGCGCGCTACAGGCCGGTCCTGATGGCCGGATTTACGTAGCTCGCAACAACCAGCCCGCGCTAGGCTTCATTGCCTACCCCGACTCATTGGGCGCGGCCATCGGCTACGCCGACGACAGCCTGCGGCTGGGCGGCCGCCTGAGTGGCCTGGGCCTGGTCAACTTCAACCAAAGCTCCCTGCTACGCGTAGGCCCTTCGTTTGAGATAACGGGTTGTCGGCAAATCAGTTTCACGGCCCCGCCCATTGATTTCGATGGAAAAAGCTACCTCTGGAAGTTTGGCGACGGCACTACTTCCACCCAGGAAAATCCCGTGCATGTTTACGCCCGGCCTGGCAACTACACCGTGACGCTGCGCATCACGACCGAATGCTTCTGCCGCGAAAGCTCGGGCGTTATTCTGGTGCCGGCCCTACCCTTGCCGGGTAGAATTGCGGCTCCCCAGACGCTGTGCGCCGGAACAGCACCGGCGCTGCTTACCAGTACTAGTGCTGCTTCTGGCGATGCCGGCCTACCGCTCGTTTACCAGTGGGAATCTTCCCGGAATAATGTCGCCTTCACTACTATCAGTGGAGCAACCGGCGAGACCTACCAGCCCCCAACTTCGCTGCCGATTGGCATTACTTATTTCCGGCGGCGCGCTCAGCTACTGCTACCTAACCAATCAGGCCCTTACTGTGCGCCCAGCTATACCGCCTC
>JAYSZD010001029.1:0-1039 GCA_043738185.1 Hymenobacter sp.
TGCTCGTCGCTGAACTGCATGGCCTTGAGCACCCGCAGAATCTCGTCCATGTTGCGGCCCACGCTCATGGGGTAATACATGATGAGACGGATTTTATGCGTCGGGTTGATGAAAAAGACGGCCCGCACGGCGGCCGTTTCGCTGGCCCCGGGCTGCAGCATGCCGTAGAGGCGCGCCACCTTCATGTCGAGGTCGGCGATGATGGGGAAGCGGAAGTACACGCCGCTTTTCTCGCGTACGTTGTTCACCCACGCAATGTGGGAATGGATGCTGTCGATGCTCAGGCCCAGCAGCTCGGTGTTGAGGACCGTGAACTCGTCCTGCCGCCGGGCAAAACCGCTCAGCTCGGTGGTGCAGACGGGCGTAAAGTCGGCCGGGTGCGAGAAGAACACCACCCACTTGCCGGGCGCGAACTCCGAAAACTTGAGGGGGCCGGTGGTGGAAAGCGCTTCGAAGTCCGGGGCGGGCGAGCCGATGCTGGGCATTGAGATTTGGGGGAGGGGGGAAGGTTCCATTGAAAAAACGGAAAAGGTGCCGACCAGAGCAGGCGGGATGGATGATAAAATCAAGGGTGCTGCATGGGCGAGTGAGTCTCGCCGGAGATGAGTTCAGTTGACCAGCTCGGGAGCTTCCGGGGCGGGCACCAGGTCCGGCGCAACGGGCCGGCGGGCCACCATGGCGGCCATGTCCGGGTCGTGGTCGAAGCCCGCAAACAGGTAGAGCATCACCATGCGCGAGTAGCGGAAGGAAAGCGGTACCATCAGAACGGTGGTGACGGTCACGCCCGCGACGTACACCCAGGTGTCGGGGTCGTGCCCGAGCACAAACACGGCGATGCCCACGGCCACCACAATGGCCACCGAAAAGGCGTAGCTGATGTACATCGCGCCCCAGTAGAAGCCGGGTTCCGGCTCGTAATGCTGGTGGCAGGCCGGGCAGCTCGCGTGCATTTCCTGGAAGCGGGGGCTGAAAGCCGAGGTTTGAAACACGCGCCCCTGGTGGCAGCGCGGGCACCGCTGGGCGGCAAAAGCCAGCAGCG
>JAYSZD010001030.1:0-2593 GCA_043738185.1 Hymenobacter sp.
CTTGCCAATCGGTGGCGGCCGCTAGCTCAGCAATGGTAGTTAACGGTAAAATGAGTGGGGCGTGTGCATTGTAGGTGTGCGCAAAAAAGAAAAACAGACTCGCCGCCAAATTGAATCGGTAGCGCTCGGAAGGCATGGCCGCAAATGCTTCCAGTAAGGCCAATGCCGTTGCATTCTCTGCATCAAGTGGTTCAGGAGCGCTGTACGGCAGCAAAGGCAGAATTCCTCGTTCGGCAATCGCGGCCGTGAAAGGCCAGTCTTCGTCTGAGAAAGCGGTTAAATCCTGCACGGCAAAACCCAGCTTTTCCCAGCGTAGCTCCGCATTTTTCCAGTCCTGCGTTGTGCCCAATTCCCCGTTGCGGGCACGCTGGGCATGGCGGCGCAGTTCCTCGGCCGACGGGGTATAGTTGAGCAGCGCCGCCAGCTGCCAAGGCACCCCCGGGTAATATTTGTCAATCGGAAAATGGCCCGCTTCGGCGATTGCCTCCAACGTGTCGGCTAACGTATCGGGTGTGGGGTTGAGCAGAAAATTGCGCCCTACTACGTACGGGTGCCATTCGTAATGGGTAGGGTTTGCTTGTTGTAAGCGGTCCAGCACTTCCCGGCTCGGAATGGAGTGGGGAACGTAATAAAGAAACGGAGCGCCGTCGCTTATGAGCGTTGACTTGAAGTCCCGGCTGTTGCGGAGCGTGGCGGCATCCTGTACCCACTTGATGGGGACGTGCCGCAACACCCTTCCCACCCAAACAATGCTGCTGCTACGCGCGACTCGGTTGACCATCGCCAGCGCCCAGTCATTCCACCGCAACAGGCTCGCTACCTGCTCCAGTACCAGTTGCTCCTCATCAGGCCTTTGGGGCCAGATGCTTTGCAGCAGAGGCTCCGTCCAGTCCATTTCTCCGCGGGCGGCCAATGCCGCCACTACCACATAAAGCCCTACGTGCAATTCCCGGCTATTGCTGGCTGTGGCCGCCTGGATGGCCGCTCTGTACCGCTCCTCATCGCCCGGCTTATACAAGGCGGCCAGGCGAGTGGCTGTTTGCGCGTGCGGTAGGTAAAGCAGCTTCATCGCCATTTCAAAAAACAGCCGGCGGTAGCGGGGCCGCCATTCTACTACTCCGTCTTCAATGACGTCGAGCGCGAGGCGCGAACCCGCCAGGCTGCGAAACAGGGCCGGGTCTTCCACCTCGTCGTTTAACTCCCGACACAGCTGCATTATCATGTCACTGACCGGCTCATTCTGCTCGGCAAAGGCCTTGCCGATGGCGAACAGCACCGTGTTGCGCCAATATGGCATTGGGGCGATGTTGCGCAGCCGGCTTTTAATGACGGAATAATCGCCGCGCATCAGGGCGCGGGCGGCCGAGAACTCCTGCAAGGACCGCACCTCGAACCCGTACCGTTCGTCTTCCAGCGGCGCAATGAAGACCAAGCGGTGTAGAGCTACGTCCATGAAGTCGGCCGTGGTTTGCGCCAGCAATTCGCCTTGCAGCTCCTCCGCCACCAAATAGTTATGCACCAGCGCCTCCAGACGGCTTCGGGAAATTCTGCTTTGGGCTTTGCCGGCCGATTCCGCTTCTATCTGCAGCATCAAGCCAATGCGGTCGTGCAAAATTTCGATGCCGGAGCGGTAACGGGCCAGCACGTGCGACAGCTTGAGCCCCCGCTCCTGCTCCCGCTGGTAAACTATCTCGTAGTACCGGTGAAACAAGAGGTAACGTTCGCGCGGCGGATTGCCGACCAGGTCCACCAACGCGGCCATGATGGTGACTTGCAGCGGCGTTTGCATCAACCGCGCAATGGCTTCTTCGTGCGCCGCCGCTTCGAGCCGTTGCATGATGCGGTCCCGGCGGTCGGCGTCAGCGGCGTATTTGGCTTCCACAAACTTTGAGGCATAGGCCAGAGCCTCTGCCTTCGAAAGCGAGGTCAGGTTGAGGTGGTTGAACCGGTCCTTGCCGAATTCACCGTTGTAGCCCTGCGGACGGGTGGTGGCCATCACCAGCAGGTCGGCGTCCTTGTCGTGCGCCTCCAGCAAGAACCGGTTGACGGCGGCCAGCACTTCGGCGCGATTACTCACGGCGGGTACCTCGTCGAGACCGTCAAACGCCACAAACCAGGCAGTCGTAGCCAGCAAACGCTCCGCGTCCTGTTGGTCGAAGGCGCGCCTGGTTCGCTTCCGAATGAGGAAGGCAATGTATTCCAGGATGGAAGTGACTTCTCCCGCCGCCAGCTTGTCTGCAAACTGCTCCAGAACGACGCGGAAAGGCCAACGCGGGTGGATGGGAAGGCCAAGCCCGGATTCGCCGGCGGCGGTTTCTAGCACCCGCAGGATACGCGCCGTCTCGGCTTCCAGGGGCTTGGAAGCGTAGGCTTTGAGCAGAGCGGCGCGGTGGCGCTGCGCCAACTGCTGCGCCAAGGTGCTTTTGCCCTGCCCAGGCCCGCCGACAATAACAAAGCGGGAAGGATTGTGCCACGTAAGATTGTTTGGTGAATCCGCAAGCAACTCGGCTATTTCTGCTTCTTCTTCCGCACTGTACGGTTCTTCCTCGTTATCCTCATCCTCCTCGTAATCATCCTCCTCGTAATCATCCTC
>JAYSZD010001031.1:0-6487 GCA_043738185.1 Hymenobacter sp.
GTCCGACGTTTTGAGCATAGCTATTTTTTTGTTCGAGTGGCAAGTCGTTCCACCATCTTAGTAATCGCTGCTTGACGGTAACGGTAGAGCAAATATGGATTCTATCATTCTCTATGTAATACTGGATTCGAGTCATATTATGACCCGAATAATCAATATCAGTCAAATTATTAAATAATCTGCCAAGAGTTATAGTCCCAGGCTTATCTTTTTTACCATTCACAGACCAAGTTCCTGGTTTAAGGCTGAAATAAGAATTCCCAAAGACCCTTGAATGCAACAAGGTAGTATCAACTGAAATGAATCTATTTTCTATTTTCGTTAGATACATAACCAATTCTAATGCTTGCTTCTCATACGGCCTTATCCACTTATCATTATACACGGGATTTGAAGGAATATCTGTACTAAGTAAAGGCTCTAATCGAATATCTGCTATCTCCTCCGGAATTTCTTCGTGAAACGGGATACCTCTGATGTTATAGCGAGTCAAACAGTTAATTATTGCCCAGTTGTCCGTATTAGAATGATTGAGTAAATCAAACAAATACGGAACATCCGATTGCCAAGGGTCCCTTTTTAATAACTCCATCACTTCGTCTTGTAATTCTTCGGTTTTCAGAAGTTCACGTAGTGCTTCCCGTGCTTTCACGCTCTTAAACTCCTCATAGAAACGACCAGCAACTGTGCTGTTAATTCCAATGAGATGTAAAGCATAAACCGCTCCCGACCTTCCTAATGGGTCGACTCCGCTTTTAATAAAGCGCATGAGTGCCGGAATGGCAGCGTCGCCATGAGCTGCAATCGAAAATTCATCGTCGGTGTAGCCAATGAAATACCCTTTACCAGTATTGACAAAAGTAAATTTACCTATCAAGCGCTGAATCAGCGTGTCTAGGGCAGTTACAGTATCAATAGGCACTTCCATGCCGGAGCCTTCGGTTGCCCGGTGCGCGTATTTTCCCTTTGGCAAAGAAACAAGCGAATTGTCCTGCGTATTTGCGGTAATGCTCTGTGAATACTTTGGCAAACAGCCCGAAACAACCAGCAGTGATAGCAGTAAAAGCTTTTTCATCAGATAACAGTTGTCAGGTTTCCTAAACCATGCCACACGGGCTCGGCCAATTGGTTTACTTGTGTCATAGTTGCGGGGCGCATACTATTGCTCATCGTTGCAATTGCCATAATGCCATTATTTCATGGGATTCTTCAGTTTCGGCGGCTCCGGGAAGCGGGCCTGCGCCATGGCGGCAATGGCATCCAGCAAGGCTTGAGGGTCGAAAGCCGGGCCCTTCGGGCCGATGTTGGGGTGGCGGCCGGATTGCTGCTGGTAGTCGGCCAGCATCTCGTTTTCGGCGGCTACGATTTCTCGCAGCAGGCCCAGGTCGTGGTTGTAGTCGGCAAGGGGAAATTCTTCGGGGTCGAATTTGCCTAGGCCGGCATATTCGCTGGGCAGGCGCTTGCGCTTGCCAGCGGCTTTTTCGGCCAGCACATCTAGCAGCTGCTCGTAGCCGGGGAAGCCCCCGATGTCTTCAGGCGGGGCGGCGCGCTTGCCGGCCAGGCAGCGCACGGCCGGCGTGGGGTGGCCCTGGGCCAGCGGCTGTACCTTTTCCACCACGATTTCATGCTCCCAGTAATCGCCAAAATCGTAGACGTAGGTGAGCTTGTCTTTGGGCCGGCGCAGCACCTCGTTCAGGGTCACTTCGCGCGGGTCGAGCTGCCATTCGGGCATGTTGTCCTCGTCGCCGGGCAGTACGGGCAGCGAGCCGGCGAGGAAATCGTTGGGGGTGCCCCTCCCCTGCCGAAACTCGAACAAGTGGCTGTTTTCCCAGTCGAACAGAATTTGCATTACGAAGTGCAACTCCCAGAACGTGAGCGTATCGGGCACTTCGATGCGCCGCCAGATGGGCGGCCGGAGGTAGCGCAGGGTGGCTTTGAGGTGCAGCACGTTGGGCATGGCCGGGCAGAATTACGTGAATGAGGCGCCCAAAATACCACGCCCGGCCCGAACTTCGCCCCATGCTCACCTGCTTCGCCCCCGACCTCACACCCGCCGCCGCCACTTACCAACTGCCTGAAGAGGAAAGCAAGCACGCCGTGCGCGTACTGCGCCTGGCTGCCGGCGATGACGTGGCACTACTTGACGGCTGCGGCGGCCTTTACCGGGCCGAAATCGTTGAGGCCAACCCCAAGCGCTGCCAGCTGCGCATCGGCCAGCACACGCACGTGCCGCCCCGCTCCTACTTCACGCACGTAGCCGTAGCGCCTACCAAAAACCTCGACCGCATGGAGTGGTTCGTGGAAAAGGCCGTGGAAATGGGCGTCGAGCGCATCAGCTTCCTGCGCTGCGCCCGCTCCGAGCGCCGCGAGCTGAAGCTGGAGCGGCTGGAGAAAATTGCCATCAGCGCCCTCAAGCAGTCGGGCCAGGCGTGGCTGCCGCGGTTGGATGAAATGCAGGATTTCGGGGCATTTGTGGCAGGCGTGACGGCGGAAACCACGTTTATTGCGCACCTGGAAGAAGGCGAGCGCACCGACCTGGCGCAAGTAGCCACCACCGGGCCGGGCTGTTGCGTGCTCATCGGCCCGGAGGGGGATTTCACGCCCGCCGAAATAGCATTGGCACTGGAACGCAGCATCCGGCCGGTGACGTTGGGGGCCTCGCGGCTGCGCACGGAAACGGCGGCGCTGGCGGCGGTATTTACGGCGCACATTGCACGGCAACTGGCCAGCAAGGCGTCTATGAGTAATGGTGCGAATTAACCGTACCCACTTGGTTAGTCGTGTTGAGCGCAGCCGAAGCATCTAGCTCCTTTCGTTGAACGGTGCGAGCGAGATGCTTCGGCTGCGCTCAGCATGAGTGCTTTTTGCTGCGGTCACTGCCGACTCACTACCTGAAGCACTCAACGAGCTACCGGATTACTGCTGCTCTGAGGCGGCGCGGCGCTAGGCCGGGTACCGCATGTGGCACAGAAAGGCATGTGACTGAAGTTTTTACTGCCACATTTCCGGCAGTCCGAAAACAGCTCCAGCCCGCAATGGCGGCAAAAATCGGTCACCAGCCGGTTGGCAGTACTGGCTTCGGCCGGGAGCGGGAATTCCCATTTTTTCAGGATAAAGTCTTTGCCACAGGAAGGGCAGTAATGGTTTTCGAGGGCTTTTTCGGCTACTTCCAGCTGCACGTTCTGGGCCCGCACCTGGCTCGACTCCTGCAATTCCATCCGCTTGCGTTCGAGGTAGGCACGGATGGTTTTGATGGCGTAGTAGCCCAGCCCGACCGACAGCGCGATGCCCACAGCCGAGCGCACGTAGCCGCCGTAGCTGGGCAGGTAAGGCACCAGGCCAAAGAAAAAAGCGTAGAGCGAAAACAGCGTAAAGCCCAGAAATAGGGGCCAGAACTTGTGCCGACGGTAGCGAACGAAGAAAAAAATACCCAGCCCCAAAATGGGCCCCACAAACAGCAGCCGAATCAGAAACACGCGCAGTTGGTAGCTTTTAAGCTCGGTTTCGTACTTGTCGTAGGCCAGACTGTTTTCTCGTTCCTTCTCCAGCTCCAGCTGCGCCTGCTGCCGCTCTTTGGCTTCGATGGCAACCTGCTGGGCCGACAGCTGCGCCCGCCAGGCCTGCTCCACCTTGTAAAATTCGTCGAGGCGTTTGGCCCGGTCCAGTACTTCCTGGTCTTCGTTGGGCGAGCCCAGGGTTTTGCGGGCCTTCACCCAGTTATCAAACGACTGCTTTTCGTTGGCATAATTCTGTTGGGCCGTTTCCATAATGCGCTCCACGGCCGTGTTTTTATCCCGCAGGGTGCCCACTTCCGCCGCCAGTCGGTTTTCCTGGCTTTGGAGGCGGGCTACGGCTTGCTGATTCATGAAATCCTCCACCTCCGGCTGCGCGGTGGCGGTGTCGAGGTCGCCGATAATCTGGTTGGAGAGCAGTATCAAAAAGGCGCACAGAATAAGGGCGATGGCATAATACACCAATTTCGAGGTACGTTCCAGCTTTTTGCTATTGAATTCCATGAGGCGGTGACAAATTAATGGCTGGTGAAAGGGTGCGTGAGACTTTACTCGGGGCAAGACCGGAATGTAAGGTCAGTTATGCTAATAAAAGCTTGGTCTGCACGCAAATGGCAGTAATGGAGGTGGAATTCAAGGTGCGGGAAGTGCAGAAGTCCAGCTAAAAAAAGAGCGCCTGCTTTATCTATAATTCACAGAATCGAGGCGGCCTCCTACGACCGTGAAGCCCAAGGTTTGCCAGCAGTCAGCCGGCTTGCTGTTCTTTAGCGCAGCTACCCAATTTTGCGGCATTCGGTTTACTACAGCCAATACTTCATTTGCGTAAGTAGCCAATTCTCCTTTGCCGGAGGTAATAATTCGCGCGTTCCCCGCATTCCCTTCGCAATTCACCATTATGGCAATTATTACTCGAAATACCATACGTTGCGCCTCAGGATTCTTTAAGGGGTTAGCGGCGAAATAAGATTTCAATTGCGTAGCACCACCCTTAAAATGTGGCAGGCTATCTGGTTGCGGAAAATCGGAGGAAAACGATTTATTCAACAACGGGTCGGCAACTGAATATACAATTGATTTACAGGATTTCACCCGGCGAATACTGTCGGCAGGAAAAATACGAGGCATTACTACCGTAGCCGGAGTTGCAAACGTAAATCCTATCGGGCAGAGTGGATTATCATAAACGTTTTTGTTTAAATACAACGTTATGGGCTGTTCCAAACCGAGGTACGTCACTTTCCAGCGGGCTAATAGAGCAAGTTGACCGGGGCTTCCGGGAATCTCATAGGCACAGCAGCTACCAATACGGGAGAATCTTACGTTTTCTCCATGAGGCCCCCGCAACGCTCTCAGATAGCTAACAATATTTTCATCTGTACCAACCTTGATGGAATTAGCGTATGTTTCCTCAAATCCGTAGTGTGGGTCGGCAGCGATGGCGGTGAGTTTAAGCGACTCATCAGCCAAATAAGTTTGGGCGGAAACTGAGCACGATAAAAACAAAAACACACTCACCCAAGAAGTTAAAACTCGAAACATATAGGAAATTAAAACAGAGGGGAATTACTGAAATTTATTTAAACTGATTAACAAATAAATATTCGTTAATCAGTTCTTTACAAGTCATACTTGTCCCTCCGCCAACGCCGACAAATCCGCCTGCGAATCCGCCACTCCTTCGGCTGCTGCGGCGGCGGCCTCAGCGGCTTTTTTCGCCAGCTTTTTCTTGCGCCAGGGCGCATCCTGCTCCCAGTCGCCGGCCATGATGCAACCGTAGGGGCGGATTTCGTCGATGATAGTGGCCAGGTTGAATTCCGTGATTTGCTGCTTCACGTCCTCGGCGTTTTTGTAGGCGCTGGGCAACTCGGAAATATCGATGCGGTTGAAGAAAAAGCGGGCGTCGATACCCTGGGTTTCTTCGGCAAAAATTTCCTCATTGGTCTGGCCCGCTTTGCTGGATTTGTGGCGGGTGCGGCTCAGGTTGCGGCCCGCGCCGTGCGGGGCAAAGCCAAGATTATGCTCGTTCGTGTCGCCTTCCACAATCAGAATAGGCTGGGCCATGTTGAGCGGAATAATGCGCGGGCCGGTGATATCGGGCATGAACTTGGCCGCCAGCGGTGTGGCCCCCTTGGCGTGGTAGAATACATCGCCGTCGCGGAACACGAAATTGTGCTCGTTCCAGTAACGCTGGTGTACAGCCGCGCCTATTTCCGCTGCAATGGCATCATGCAGTACCAGGTGATTTTGCTTGGTCCATTTGCGAACGGTTTGCAGCGCCTGCCAGTAATTTTCACCCTCCACGGTATCGCTCGGAATCCAGGCGTTGGCCGGGGCAGTTTCGGGCGAGATTTCACGCCGGAAAAACTCCGCCACTTTCATACCGTGACCGTAGAGCACCGCCCCCACGCCGCGCGAGCCATGGTGGCTTATGAGCATGGTATCGCCGGTGGCGGCCGATACGCCTACGTACAGAAAATGATTACCGTCGCCCTGCGTCCCCAAGTGCTCACGGGCCATTTTTAAGCTACGCGCTGAATTCAGAAACGGGTTGGCCGCCATTTCGGCCGCAATCTCGGCCGGCAGCGCAAACTGCCGCGCCTCCTCCCGCCCACCGGGGCCGAAATGCGTGATGCGCTGCGCCACGTCGAGCACGGTTTTGGGGTCGGCTTTGCCCAGGTTGGTCAGCATCACCGAGCAGCAGATATCAGCGGAGTGCATGCCCGGATGAATGGCCCGCAGCGTGGCCACTACGCCGCCCACCGGGATGGTGCCAAGCGGCCCGGCCGGGCAGGCGTCGGGCATAATGGCCCCGGCCACCACCGTGGGCGTGCGCATGAGCAGGGCCATCGACTTCTTCACGTAATCGATATTATCCTGCTCCACAGCCGATTCGGCCCGGATGTTTTCGTGGTAAGCTACTGGCGCGGCAAGCAGCGGAATGGTGGGCGCGGGCTTCACGGTATCGAGGTAGGCCG
>JAYSZD010001032.1:0-1038 GCA_043738185.1 Hymenobacter sp.
AACCGTGGGCATTATCGGCTGCGGCACCATTGGGGGCACGCTGGCAGGCCTGCTGCACGGCTTCGGCTGCCGGCTGCTGGGCTACGATATCCAACCCGACGTGGAGCTAACCCGGCGCTACGACCTGGAATACGTGCCGCTGGATGCGCTGTGCGCCCAGGCGGATGTCATCTCGCTGCATGCCCCGCTCACGCCCGCTACCCGGCATATGCTGGATGCCGCGCAGCTGGCCCGCACCAAGCGCGGCGTCATGCTCATCAACACGGGCCGGGGCGCGCTGCTCGATACCGAGGCCGCCCTGGCAGCGCTGGAATCGGGCCAAGTGGGCTACCTGGGGCTGGACGTGTACGAGCACGAAAAGGGCTTATTTTTCAACGACCATTCCCAGCAGCCGCTGCAGGATGAACTGCTGGTGCGGCTGCTGGCCCACCCCAACGTGCTGGTAACCGGCCACCAGGGCTTCCTGACCCACGACGCGCTGACCAACATTGCCGCCACCTCCCTCGAAACCCTGGGCTGCTGGCTGGCCGGGCAGCCCACGCCCAACGAGCTGCTGCCCGCCCCGCCCGCGGCGGTAGCCGTGCCAGCCTGACGAGCCGGGGCAATCGGGGCCGCATTGTCCTTGGTTAAAAGCTAAACAAGCGACCATTAGGCGGAAGTGTCAACGCGTATTGGCTGTGCAGCAGTAGGTCCAGAAAGGTGCGCCTTGCGGGCCCCGCCGATTGGTGGAGAGCATCAAAAAGTGTGGGGCAACCAAGCCACGTTCTGGTCCATAGTATTTCTTCAAGTACTCCCAGAACCTTAACCAATAGCTGCTCATTTAACTTTCCCACACTTTTTGATGCTCTCCTACCAGGCGGTGTACCAGCTCGATAGCGACGACCCCAAGCTCATCAAGCAGACCCTGCGCAACCTGAAAAACGCGTTGGCCGACCCTCGGCTCCAGAGCAAACTGCAGCTGGAACTGGTGGTATTTGGCGGTGGCACGGACGTGTTTCGCCGCAGCCAGCCTTACGAAGCCGAGCTCCGGGCCTTGCA
>JAYSZD010001033.1:0-1037 GCA_043738185.1 Hymenobacter sp.
GAAGTTCGGCGCGTCGTTGCCCACCACGAGGCCGCGGAAATCTCTTTCGGCCAGCTCCACGCCTTTTAGCAGGCCCTGGATAACGTCGGAACCCAGCGCGTTCATCTTCGAGTGGAACTCCACGTTCAGGATACCGTCGCCCATGTCGAGCACCGAGGCCCCGGCGTTTTTCCACAGCACTTTGCCCGTGGCGCGCAGGTTATCCAGAATAATGAAGTTCTCGACGCCCGGAATGGCTTTGTAGGCCTTAGCCTCGATGTCGTAGAACTGCTTCACGCCGGCTTCGCTCACTTTGTAGAAGGCGGTGTGGCCAGCGGCTACCATCTCCTCTACCCACGGCGCTACGGTTTTGCCTTCGGCCTTAGCCAGTTCCAGGCCCTTCTGCACGCCCAGGGCATCCCAGGTTTCGAAGGGGCCCAAATCCCAGCCGAAGCCGGCGCGCAGGGCGTCGTCAATCTTATAGAGCGAGTCGGTGATTTCCGGAATCCGGTTGCTCACGTAGGCAAACAGGCCCGCGAAAGTCTTGCGGTAGAAGTCCCCAGCTTTGTCTTTGCCGGCGGCCAGCACCTTGAAGCGGTCCGCCAACTTCTCAATCGGCTTGGTGGCTTCCAGGGTAGCAAACTTCACCTTGGCGCTGGGCTTGTACTCCAGCGTGTTCAGATCAAGCGCCTGGATTTCCGACTTACCGCCGGCGCCTTTCACTTTCTTATAGAAGCCCTGCGCGGTTTTGTCGCCCAGCCACTTGTTCTCGGCCATCTTCTTCATGAAGTCGGGCAGCTGGAAAACTGCCTTGGCTTCGTCTTTCGGCAGGTTCTGGGCCAAGCCGTTGGCCACGTTGATCATCGTATCCAAGCCCACCACATCCGACGTACGGAACGTGGCCGACTTAGCGTGGCCGATAACCGGGCCGGTGAGCTTGTCCACTTCCTCCACCGTTAGGCCCAGCTCGCTCATCACCTGCACCACGTCCATGATGGCGAAAACGCCCACGCGGTTGGCAATGAAAGCAGGCGTATCCTTGGCCAGCACCGTGGTTT
>JAYSZD010001034.1:0-1037 GCA_043738185.1 Hymenobacter sp.
CGCGTGAAGCGCTGTTCCCGCGCCGCCGCGTGGAAGTAGTACACGAAGGCCGAGAAGCTGAGCTGAATGGCCAGCACCAGCAGCGTAAAGCGCAGAATGAGCTTGTTGCGAATCAGCATAGCGGTGCGCGTTAGCCTTCGCGGGCCACGTAGCCCATGCCCACCACGGTGTGAATCAGCTTCGTGTCGTAGCCCTTGTCCAGCTTTTTGCGCAGGTGGCTCACGTACACGTCGATGATGTTGGTGTTGGTGTCGAAGCTCAGCTCCCAGACTTTCTCGGCAATATCGACTCGCGAAATCACCCGGTTGCGGTTCAGCAGCAGGTATTCGAGCAGCGTGTATTCCTTGGTGGTGAGCTCGATGCGCTGCCCGGCCCGGGTTACAGCCTTGGAGTCGAGGTTCAGCTCCAAATCGGCCAGGCGCAGCACGCGCTTCACGGCCGTGGCTTCCGAGTTGCGCCGGGTAAGCACCCGCGCCCGCAACAGCAGCTCCCTGAACTCGAAGGGCTTCACCAGGTAATCGTCGGCCCCGGCCTCAAAGCCCGTTACCTTGTCGTTGAGGCTGTCAAGGGCCGTGAGCAGCAGCACCGGCACCTGGGGGTAGTCGGCCCGGATGATGCGGCACAGCTCGAAGCCGTTGATATGGGGCAGGTTCACGTCCAGAATCACCAGCGCGTATGGGTTTTGCTCCACCAGCGACAGACCCATGCGCCCATCGTAGGCCACGTCAATCTCGTACCCTTCGTTGCGAAAGCCTTTGCACACGAACGAGGCTAGTTTGGGCTCGTCTTCAACCAGTAGGATTTTCATGCGGGAGCAAAGAACGCACTATTGAGGCGGGTCAATCCAAATGATAGGCAGGCAAAGCACCAGAAATCATCCCGCCTTGGGCCGAAACAGGATTTTGTCGATGTGGCTGCGGTCCACGTCCATTATTTCAAAGTAGTGGCCTTCCCAGGTGAAATGCTCGCCGGCGCGGGGCAGCACGCTCAGAATGTGCAGGGCGAAGCCGCCCAGGCTGTGAAAGCCGCTCAAACCC
>JAYSZD010001035.1:0-6474 GCA_043738185.1 Hymenobacter sp.
ATCAAACATTTTACGGATTTTACTGGCGCTGCCCAGTATCCCAAGATACCTGAATTCTTTATTTATTAATGCCCTTAAAGCTGTATCATCACTACGGTATAATTGAAGCCAAACCAGCCGAACCACAGCAAGCCGGTGCCGAGCAGCACAAAGGGAATATTTACGGGAACGTGCTGATGGCCGGCTTTGTGGGCCTCGCGCCGCCCCAGAGCCAGCGCGCCCGCCAGGGCCGCGAACCCCGCCGAAATATGCACCACCGTACCGCCCGCAAAGTCAAGCACGCCCCACTTGAACAGGAAGCCGTCGGGGTGCCAGGTCCAGTGGGCCAGGGGGCAATAGATGAGCAGGCTGAACAAGCACATGAACAGCAGGTAGCCCCAGAAACGAATGCGCTCCGCAAAGGCCCCGCTGATGAGCGCCGGGGTAATGATGGCAAATTTCAGCTGAAAGGCAGCATAGAGCACCAGCGGCAGGTTGGGCCCCAGGCGCGGATGCGGCGCCGTGCCCACGTGGTTGAACATGAAAAACGTGAGCGGATTGCCAATGACGCCGCCGATGCTGTCGCCAAAAGCCAGCGAAAAGCCCACCACATACCACAGCACCGAAATCACGCCCAGGGCAATAAAGCTTTGCAGCATGGTTGATATCACGCTCCGCTTGCTCACCATGCCGCCGTAGAAAAATGCCAGGCCCGGCACCATAAACAGTACCAGCCCGGAAGCGGTGAGCATCCACGCCAGGTCGGCGGCCACGAAGGCATTGGGCTTGGCATCGGGGTGGTCCTGCGGAATTAAAGCGGCCACGAGAGCCAGCAGTAGCAAAAAGGCGAGGCAAACAGCAGCCAGATTCTGTTTGCGGCTCATCGGGAGTATAATTTTAGTGGTCATGTAACCACTAAATTACACTTATTTTACAAAACTACCCCTCCAAAATAACCTATATCAATGTTTTTTGTGCAAAAATCAACCCTTTGCCCTCTGGCTTGATGGTATTTTTAATTTTTTATCACTTTCATAGTAAAGCTTACTCACGGAAGCTAAACGAAAGATTTCCGCAGAGGGCGCAGCGGTACAACCACGGAGGCTAGCAGAATTAGTGGTTGGACTCTGTGAGCTTCTGCGGTTTTACCGCTGCGCCCTTTGCGGGAAAGATGGTTATCAAGAAACCGTCTAAGCCGTGCACAGAATCAATCTTTCTTAAATTGAATAGTAAAGACGGTTCGCCCGCTTTCCTCTGAATAGAGCTGAAAAGCGAATCCGTGGGCCATCAGAATATCCCGCACCAGCGTCAGGCCGATGCCCTGCCCGTCGCGCTTGGTGCTGAAAAAGGGGGTGAAGAGACGTTGATTCACCTGCGGCGAGAGGCGGAGACCGTCGTTTTCGATGAAAACGGCGGCCGGCCGGGCCGTGGTGCGGACCCAGACGTTGCCGCCGCTCCCAATGGCTTCCAAGGCGTTTTTGGCAATATTGAGCAGGGCTTGCTCGAGCTGCTGGGCATCGAAGTGGAGCATGAGCGGCTGCTCGGGAAACTCCAGATGCCACTTGATGCGGCGCTCCTCGCTTTGAGGCTGAAGCAGCCGGATGATGCCACGCAACAGGGCATGCAGGTCGGTGGGCCGGGGCGCGGGGGGCGGCAGCCGAACCAAGTGGGCAAAGTTGGCAATGAAGTTGGCTAGTTGCGTGTTGCGCGCGATGCTCACGTCCAAGGCCTGCGTGAAATCGGGCTGGTCGGTGGCGTGGAGTTGGGGCACGTAGTGGTGGAAACTGTGCAGAATGGAGTTGATGGCCCCGATGGAGTTGTTGATTTCGTGGGAAATCATGCGAATCAGCTTGCCATAAGCCTCTTTTTCCTGCTGAATCAGCTCCTGCGTCAACTCTTCCAGCACGATAAAGCGGCGCGTGAAGCCCCGGTCGAGGAAGTGCGCGGCGTGGGCCCGGAACGTTTGCAGCCCTGACAGGCGCAGGGCCTGGGGCTGGTTGTCGGTGAGGCCGACCAGCGCGGGGCCCCAGGCGCCGGGCAGCTCCGCCGGCAGCCGGCCCAGTAATGCCGCGCTCGGCTGATTCAGAAACTGTTCCGCCGCGGCGTTCACGCCCTCAATGCGCCCATCAAAATCCAGAATGAGAATGCCCGCCGGCGAGGCCTGGATGAGTCGTTCGAGCAGGAAGCTCTTCTCGTGCTGGCTCACCCGCTCCTGCCGCAGGGCGTCAATCATTTGATTATACACGTGAATGAGCTGGTCCATCTCGCGCTGGCCCACGGGCACAAACTTCATCGAGAAGTCCTTGGCTTCGATGGCGGCCGTGCCCGCCGCAATCAACTCAAAAGGCCGCACGAAACCCCGGTAGAGCTGTATGGTGAGGAAAATACTCACTAGGAGCAGCACTTCAGCCGCCACAAACAGCACAGGATTGGAAGTGCGCAGCTGCGCCGCCAGCGCAATCAGCACGGCGTGGATGATGACTACGAAAAGCAGAAATTGGGTACGAAGCGTCATACTGTAGGAACGCGCCTTGGCGCGTTCAATCGTTGAACAGCGTGCAGCGTTTGATTGGGTGACCCAATATGGCACTTCCAACGGATTGAACGTGGTGCAACGATTGAACGCGCCGAGGCGCGTTCCTACTCGAAGGGAATGGCATGCTTTTCTAGTCTTCGGTAAAGCGCGCCCCGGCTCAGTCCCAAGGCTTTGGCTACGCGGCTGATGTTGCCCTCGTAGTGGCGTATGGCCTGCCGAATCATGTGGGCTTCCAGCTCATCCAGGGTCATTGTGCCAGGCGCGGGCAACTCGCCGGGCGCGGGCGGGCGGGCGGGCAACGGCTGGGTCGTACCCGGTAGGGCATTGGCTTGAAAATCTTCGGGACCCAGCTCTTCCTTGCCGCTCACCAGCACGGCGCGCTCCACCAGATTTTTGAGCTCACGGATGTTGCCGGGCAGCGGCTGCTCGCGGAGCCAGTGCAGGGCGCGGGTACTCACGCGCAGGGCCGGGCGGTGGTAGGTGGCGCGCAGCTGGTCCACGAAGTGCTGGGTGAGCAGTGGCACGTCGGCGGAGCGCTCGCGCAGGGCCGGCAGGCGCACCGTAATTAAGTTGATGCGGTAGAACAGGTCTTCGCGGAACTGGCCCTGCGCCACCATCTCGGCCAGGTTGCGGTTGGTAGCGGCAATCACGCGGATGTCGAGGCGGCGGGGCTTGCTATCGCCTAGCACTTCGTAGGTGCGGTCTTGCAGCACGCGCAGCAATTTTACCTGACTGGCGAGTTCCAGCTCGCCGATTTCGTCGAGAAAAATGGTGCCGCCGTTGGCCAGCTCGAAGCGGCCCACCCGGTCGGCTTTGGCATCGGTAAAAGCCCCGCGTCGGTGACCAAACATCTCGCTTTCAAACAACGAGGCCGAAATACCACCCAGGTTTACCTTCACAAACGGCTGGTGCCGGCGGTGGCTATTGTGGTGAATGGCTTCGGCAATGAGTTCCTTACCGGTGCCGCTTTCCCCTTCAATCAGCACTGAGGCGTCGGTGGGCGCCACTTGGCCCACCTGGCGCAGCACGTGCAGCAACTGCGGGTCGTGGCCGATGATGCCGGCCAGACGGTACTGCTTGTCGAGCTGGCGGCGGCTGGCAGCCGCGCTTCCGGTTTCCGGCAATTCGGTTTCGCTGGCAGTCGGGCCGGCATTCAGGGCCAGCACCGTACGGATAGTTTGCAGCAGCGCTTCGTTGTCCCAGGGTTTGGTGACAAACTCGGCCGCGCCGGCTTTCATGCCTTCCACGGCCAAGCCGATGGAGCCCCAGCCGGTAATGAGAATCACGGGTACCTGCGGGGCCAGCGTTTTCACTTCGCGCAGCAGGGCCAGCCCGTCGGCACCGGTGGTAGCCAGCGAAAAATTCATATCCATGAGCACCAGCCGGGGCGGCGTTGCGCGTACCACGGCCAAGGCCTCGGCGGCGGTGGCCACGGCCTGCGCCTCGTAGCCAGCTTGCTTCAGCAGCAGCTTGAGGGAAGTCCGAACGGCGAGGTCGTCGTCGACAATGAGCAGCATGGGGCAGAAAAAAGGTATGTGGTTTTTGAACTGTCAGCTACTAACAAAGCTACCGGCTGCGGACGCTGCCGCCGCTGCTGGTATGCTTAGTTACCTGGGGCGCGCCGGCGTAGCGTACGCTGCCGCCGCTCGATGCCTCAGCCGTGAGTTGCTCCTGCGTGCCGATGGCAATGGCACCGCCGCTCGAAGCTGACGCCTCGCAGGTGGTAGCCTGCACGTCGCGGCCCCGGAACTCGCCGCCGCTGGAGGCCCGCACGGCCAGGCTTTCCACCTTGCCATTGACAGTAACTACGCCGCCGCTGCTCACTTTGGCTTTCACGGCTTTAGCGGTGAAATCGGGGGCCGTGACGGTGGCGCCCGACGACACTTCCAGCACGAAATCGTTGGCGGCGTAGGTGCTTTTCATTTCCACCTTCGAGCCGCTGCTGGCTTCGATGCCCGCAAGCGAGGGAGCAGTGATGTTCACGCGCAGGTTGCGCACGAAATTTTTCTTACCCCAGGCTTCGTTCATTTTGCGGTCAAAACTCAGTTTCAGCACGCCGTTTTCCACTTCGCTTTTCAGCCGAACGAGGTTTTCCGGCGTGTCGGCGCTCACTTCCACGCGCTGCGTGGGGCCGGTTGTCAGGGTTACTTCGATGCCGTTGGAAACATCCAGGGACTGGAAGGCGGCCAGGGCGCGCACTTCGGGAGCGGTTTGGGCCAG
Organism: Hymenobacter sp.; assembly: GCA_043738185.1. Classification (GTDB taxonomy): domain Bacteria; phylum Bacteroidota; class Bacteroidia; order Cytophagales; family Hymenobacteraceae; genus Hymenobacter. The sequence continues at coordinate 4,736 of JAYSZD010001035.1, forward strand.
AGCGGGCACCAGGGCCAGGAGCCAGAACAGGGCGAGAGTGGTGAGGTTTTTCATGCGGAAAAAGAAAAAAGGATGAGAAAAGGACTGCTTGCTTATTCCCTCAGATGCGTACTGATTGCAGCGGGTTGCCTGGGTTACTGTCGCTTTTCCGATTCGTTACAGCGGCTCCTGAACTAAGCTGCAAAGCTGGCTTTTTTGGCCTGGCTCATTCCTCCCGCAGTGCCACAGCCGGCCGGATGCGCGCAGCCTGCCAGCTCGGCTGCACGGCGCACACCGCCGCGAAGCCATACACCAGCACCACGGCCAGCACGATGCCCACCCCATACACCGAAATGGGCAGCCCAAATACCCCGAGCAGCGGAAACTGGGCCGCCAGCAGCAGCCCCGGCACCACGGCCAGGGTCGTTATCACCAGCGTTTCGGCCACAAACTGGCGGCTGATGCCTGGCCCGGTGGCGCCCACGGCCCGCCGCAGCCCAATCTCGGCCCGTCGCTGCCCGATGGCCTGCCACAAGGCGCCAAACAGCCCGAGGGCCACGTTCAAAAACAGGAAGGCCGCCACCAGGCCCACCGCAAACACGGGCGCCAGGGCCGTTTCCAGGCCGGCCGCGCGGCTGTCGGTCAGGGAAATGGCGCTGGTGCTCCAGGTTTTGGTGACGGCCGCCACCGTACGCACCAGCTGTTCTTCGAGGGCCGCACCGCTGCCGGGCCGCACCCGCACCAGCAACGTGTGCGAAAACATGGTAACGCTGCTGTCGGGCAGCACGGTACGCACAAAAATAACCGGGACCGGCGCGCCCAGGTCGCCCCCCGCGCGATACGAGCCGGTGACGCCAACTACCCGCCCTTCGCTCATTTCCTTGGGGTTGGTGGAGTGGTTGGAGCGCACTAGCTGGCCCAACGCGGGACCGTCGGGAAACAGCGCCTCCCGCATCTCCCGGTTGATGATGACGGGCGGCACCGGGCTGGCATCGTCGCGGGGGGCAAACCAACGGCCTTCCAGCAACTCAACGCGCAGCAGGGGGCCGAAATGGTCGTCGGTCTGCACTTCGTTGCCTTCCACTACCGGCCGGTTGCCGGCCCGCACGTTGCTGTTCATGCTATAGGCCGAGAAGGGCGTGCTGAAGGAGGACCGGCTGACCTCCACCACGCCCGGTACGGCCCGCAGCTGGGGCAGCAGGCGGCGCAGGGTGGGGTTTTGCGGCAGTGGGTCGTTGTTGGTAGTCAGGCGCAGCTCCCACACGTCTTCGTAGGCGAAGCCCGGCGGCTGGCGCATGGCCAGGCCCAGCACGGCCCCCAAGCTGCCCAGCCCAAAGAGCACCATGAACGAGAGCAACAGCTCGGTAATGAGCAGGGCATTGGCCCGCTTGCGGTTCCAAATTAGCTTGAGGAGGTGCTGCATCATGACTGAGCGTTTTTAAGAGCTTCGATGGCGGGCAGCCGCGCCATGCGGTAGGCCGGGTACGCACCCGAAAGCAGGCCGAAAACCAAACTCCCGAACAGGGCCCAGCCAAAAACTACCAGGTTGGGTTCGATGCGCCCGTAGGCGGCCAAGTGGCTGCCGGCCAGCCCGCGTAGCACCGCCGTGGCCAGCGCCAGGCCCACCACGCCGCCCAGCAGCGTCAGCAGCAGCGTTTCGACCATGAACTGACCCGCCAATGCCCCCGCAGTGGCTCCGAATGCCTTACGCACGCCAATTTCGGTGGCCCGCTCCTGTATGCGGCTCACATTCATCGTCA
>JAYSZD010001036.1:0-2586 GCA_043738185.1 Hymenobacter sp.
GGCGCCCCCGCCCTGGCCGGGCACGTTCCCCTACTCCGCCGGCTTGCGCCAGTCCAGGTTCAACGCCGTGTTTATAATCACCCCGTTGTTGTACTGAAACACATTCCGGCCCGCAATTTCGCGCGGCAGCTGCACCAGCTGCTGGAAAAAGCCGCCTTCCACCCGAAACACCGGGCTGAAGCGGTAGCCCAGCAGCAGCGCCAGCCGGTTCTGGTCAAACACGTTCTCGTTCACGTTGCGCCCGAAGCCCAGCATCACCTCGTCGTAAGCCGCCGCGTAAGCCCCCCGTCCGCCGGCGCCGGGCGTCCCCAGCGGCACCTGCACCCTGGCCATGTAGCGCAGCCGGTTCACGTACACCCACTCGTCGGGCCCAGTGCTCAGCGGGCTCAGGTAGCGCCCAAACCAGCGCTGCTCCAGCATAAAACGGTGGCTGACCTCGACCCGCCCCACCGGGTTGCTGAGCGTGGCCATCTGGTAGCTGCGGTGCTCCGCAAACTGCCGCCCCGCCGCCTGAATCGGAAAGTCGCCGTATGGAAACGTCTCAATCCACGCGTAGCCCAGGCGCACCGTCAGCCGCTCGTTCACCTGGTAGTTCACGCCCGTGCGCAGCAGGCTTTGCTGCCAGCTTTTCACCAAGTCGTCGCGCCGGAACTGGTACTCCAGGTGCCCGCTCCAGCGCTCGGCAAAGCGCAAGGTGGTGGTATTGGTGAACCAGCCAATCGTATTGCGGTCGCTCAGGCGGGTGTTCTGGGCCTGGGCGGGCAGCGCGGCGCACAGCGCGCCGGCCAGCAGGCCGGCGGTCGCGGTCCGCAGGCGGCCAGCCCGACGAGGGGCCGGCCGCGTTGATGCAATCTGACTCCGCATTACTTACCAGCCGGTTTGGTGGGCGTGGCCACGCTGGCAGCGGGCAGGTTTTCCAGGGTTTCGGGCAGAAACTCGACCTTGCCGGTACCCAGGTTGTAAACGGCGCCCACAATCAGAATTTCGCCATTGCGGTACTGTTTGGCCAACACCGGCTCCAGGTCGCGCAGCTCGTTCACCTGGTCGATGACGTTCTGCCGGACGGCGTTATCGAGGACGTTGCCGGGCATGGCCTTGGCCTTCTGAGCGGCGGGCTTGATGCTATTGACCAGCGTTACGATGTGGCCCGGCACGTCGGGGCGCTTGATGGCGGCATCCACGGCGCCGCATTTCTGGTGGCCCAGCACCACAATCAGCTTCGAGCCCAGCACCGCCGAGGCAAATTCCATGCTGCCGAAGGAAGCCGCCGCCGACACCTGCCCGGCCGTGCGGATAATGAACAAGTCCCCCACGCCCTGGTCGAAGATAATCTCGTTGGGCACCCGACTATCCGAGCAGCCCACGACAACGGCAAACGGCGTCTGGCCTTTCTCGGAATTAAGGATGGCCGAGCGGTTCTGGCGGGGCTTGATGCTTTTGTCTTCCACGAAGCGACGGTTGCCGCCCATGAGCTTGCGCAACGCCACGCGCGGGTTGGCATAGGCCGAGTCACGGTCGACCACGTAGTGTTCGGCCCGCCACTTGGGGTCGCGCATGTTCTCGTCGGTGGCCAGATTGGCCAGCCCATTCTGGACAGGTTTGGCTTTGGTTTTAGTGGTGGTGCGGCCCTGGGCAGCGGCCGTACCCGAATCGGTGAAGGACAGTAGGCCCAACAGGGCCAAAGGAAGGAGGGTGCTGCGTAGCATAAGCAGTAAGGGATTGGGGTTGGAGTGAATTTGCAGTAATGACATTCAAGCTTTCAAAATGTTTTATCAAACTATCAAAAAAGTTACGCTTACTATCATTAACAATAGTCGAATTGTTCATGTGCCCTAATTTCCCCGGCGCTTTCCGTTTGGCCCGCAACAAATTGTCCCGCCCGCCATCCTTCTCCCAAACCCAAATGCCCCCCACGCCATCCGCCCGCTTACTTTTATCCCCTCACATCCCAACTCATGCGAAAACACCTTCTCGTCCTCCTCCTCCTAGGCAGCCTCATACAAGCCGCTGCCGCCCAAACCACCCCGCTCTACATGCCCCGCGACATTCAGCGGGCCTACGACCGGGGCACCCGCTCCCCCGACGGCCGCCCCAGCCCCAAATACTGGCAAAACCGCGCCCGCTACGACATCACCGTGCAGGCCGCCCCGCCCGCCCGCGACATCCGCGGCCGCGAAACCATCACCTACTTCAACAACAGCCCCGATACCCTGAAGCAGGTCGTGATGCGCCTCACGATGAATATCCACCAGCCCGGCGCCGCCCGCGACAGCGACGCCAGCCCCGACTACCTCACCTCTGGCCTCGTCATCGACACCTTCAAAGTCAATGGCCAGGGCCGCCCCGCCCCCTTCGCCGACGGCGGCACCGCCCGCAGCCTGCCCCTAAGAAAGCCGCTCGCCCCCCGCGATTCCGTCAAATTCACCATCGCCTGGCACTTTCCGCTCTCCCTCGAAAGCGGCCGCGAGGGCGTTATCGACCCCAACACGTTCTTCCTGGCCTATTTCTACCCCCGCGTGGCCGTGTACGACGACTACGCCGGCTGGGACCGGCTGCCGTTCGTGGACAGCAAGGAGTTCTACAACG
>JAYSZD010001037.1:0-6468 GCA_043738185.1 Hymenobacter sp.
GAGCGGAAGTGGGAGCGGTCGGGGTTGGGGTAGCCCACCGAGTTGAGCACGGCCAGGTGGCCCTGGTCGTACAGGCCTTTGAGGCCTTTCAGGGCCGGGTGCAGGCCCAGGTCTTTTTCCATAGCCAAAATGCCCTGCGCCTCCCGAATGCCCAGCGTGGGCCGCGCCCGGTAGTACAGGTCGTTTTTGTAAGGAATAATGGTGTTCAGGCCATCATTGCCCCCGCTGAGCTGCACCACAATCAGGCGGCGCGCGCCCGGCGCATCGCCCAGGCGGGCCAGCCCCGGCCCCCGGTCCAGGGCGTGCAGGAATTTGGGAACCAGCAGCAACGAGCTGGCCAAAGCTGAATTACGAAGGAAGTCGCGGCGGGTGGTAGCCATAACGATAGGAGAAAGCGAATGATGGAGCGAAAAACTCCCCTCCTTACCAAGGAGGGGACGCCAAACCGTAGGTTTGGCTGGGGTGGTTGTGGGCGTTGCACGACGGCCGCTCGATTCACTAAAGGGTTGGCTGATTACCGTCCAATGCCCACAACCACCCCCGTTTCAGCCTTTGGCTGAAACATCCCCTCCTTGGTAAGGAGGGGAGTTGTTATTCTTAGGCCAGCTGGTATTCGGGGAAGCTGAGCAGGCTGACCAGCGTGGCGCGCAGGGCTTCGGCGGGTTCTTTTTGTTGGGTGGCCTGCTGCACCAGCCGCAGGTTTTCGGGGCGCAAGGGGGCTTGCAGCAGGAAGGTGCTGAGCTTCTCGGGTTGCTGCGCGGCGGGCGCGGTGCCCAGCAGCCGTTGCAGCGGCCCCAGCGGCAGGTGGGCGCCCACGCCCGGCCGCAGGGTGCGTTCGGCTCTGGTCAGGTTGGGCGCGATGTCGTTTTCGTCCTGCTTGAGGGCTACGGCAAACTCGGCGTTGCGGAACAGCACGGCGGGCAGCTGCAGGCGCAGCAGCAGCGACGACGAATCTATCCAGTTGCGGCCGCCGGGCCAGCCGGCCACGTTCGGCGGCTGAAACAAGGTTTGGCCCAGGGCTTTCTGGAAGCCCAGCAATGCCCGGTCGTTGTCAATCGTCACGTTCAGGGTGCGGCGCATGCCTGCCAGCAGCTCCACCGGCGATTTGATGTGCGTGCCCACGTTAATCGGGTCGTAGAACCAGTCGGCCGAAAACAGGCGCTCCATCAGGTCGGCCAGGTCGTAGCCGCTCCGGCGGAAGGCCACGGCCAGCGGCTCAATATGAGCTGGATTGGGCACCTCGTTCACAAAAAAGCGGTATACTTTGGTGACCAGAAACGTAGCCGCCGCGGGCTGCTCCAGAATGATGCGCAGCACGTCTTCGCCCGTGAGGTTGCCGGTGCGGCCCAGAAACGTCTTGGGCCCCGCGTCGTGGTCTTGTGCTCGAAACCGGTAGTTGCCCTGGCCGTCGTAGCCCCAGCCGGTGAAGGCGCGGGCGGCTTCCTTCACGTCCTGTTCGGAGTAGTTGCCCCGGCCCAGCGTGAAGAGCTCCATCACTTCGCGGGCGAAGTTTTCGTTGGGGCTGGCCTTGCGATTCTGCTGGTTGTTGAGGAACTGCAGCATGGCCGGCTCATGGCTCACGGCCAGCAGCAGGTCGGGGAACTTGCCCAGGGCGAGGCGGCGGGTGGTGTTGTGCAAGCTCAGGGCCGGGCCGGGCTGGCGCACCCGGCACGCAAAGTGCCCGTGCCAGAACAGCGTCATCTTCTCGCGCAGCTGGGCCGGGGAAGCCGCCATGCGGCTCATCCAGGCCGTGCTCATGTTGGCAAAGGCATCGCGCAAGCCGGCGTTCTGCATCTTGCGCTGCTCCGGCGTGAGGGCGGCGCGGCGCAGGCGCGGCACGCCCGCCGCCACCCCACCGCCCCGCAACGCCGCCCGTGGCCGGAGCGGCTGGTCGGGCGTAGTAGTCACGGTGCCGTCGGACGCCGGCTTTTTCATGGCGGCCGGCTCGGCCATTACCGCGCCCTGGGGCTCGGTGTAGTTTAGGTCGGCGCCCACCAGAGGCTCGTATTTCGCCGAATCCTGTAGCAGCTGCCGCAGGGCTTTGCGCGGATTGAGGCCGGCGGCCACGTCCTGCGGGCGGGGGCCGAAGCCGGCCCGCCAATAGAGGTGTTGAAGTTGCTGAGTGCTATTCATGGCCCTTCTGACGCCAAACAGAACCATTGGTTTAATCGCCGCCAGAAGTACGGCGCTTGGGTTAGCCGCCTCGGTGGTAGGAAATTTTCGTGCCCGTCATTTTTTTCTGCCACAGGGCTTATGCAAAAGACTGCCGAAGCACCTTCTTGGACCTCTGCGAGAAACAACCGGGCGCGCGGTTCTTCGGCTGCTCAAAACCGCGCGCCCAGCACCACCGTCTTCTTGTACTCCCGCTTTTCGCCGCCGCTGGGGCGGAACAGCTCCACGTGCAGAATGTAGTAGCCCACGGCGGCTTTCCGGCCTTTTTCGTCGATGCCATCCCATTGGAAGAAGCCGGTGGTGGGCACGGTTTCGTTGCGTGCCAGCCGGCGGGTGAGGCGGCCCAGGGCGTCGTATACCGTTATGGAGGCGACATAGCCGGGCTGGTCGAGGTGAAAGTTGAGGGTAGCGAAATCCTGCTGGCCGTCGTCGTCGGGCGTGAAGACTTCGGGCGTCACGGTCAGCTCCTGGTTGCCGCCGGGCGCGTCCTGGGCCTGCGAGTTGGGGCTGCCGGGCGTGGCGTAGCCCACCGCCCCGGCCGCCGAGTGGAAGTTGCTGCCCGCCGTGGGGCCGGCCGCCCGAATGCGCTCCAGCGAAACCCCGTCCTGGGTGGCCAGCAAGCTCAGGTGCAGCCTATCGCTGTACACGAACTGGTCGATTTCGAGGCCGCGACTGTTGAACAACAGGGCCGTACTCTCATCCGGAAACGTGGGAAAACTGGCCAGCTGCACCAGGTTGGCGGCGGTGGTGCTGGTCGGGTATTGCAGCAGCAGGTTGTCGCTGCTGGTGCTGAAGGCCAGCAGCTGGCCCGGCGCCAGCACCAGCGGCCCGCCGCTGAGAATGTCGGCGTCCACGCTGCCGTCGGGTTTCAAATTGCCGAGTTGCCAGCCTTGCAGGTCAATGAATTTAGCGCTGCGATTTAACAATTCCACGAACCGCACGGCGCCCACGCGGGGATTAAACAGCAGCTCGTTGATGACCACATCGCCGCTCACGGCTACCTCGGGCAGGGCAAAGGTGGCCGACTGCAACGGCCCGCTGGCGTTGCCCACGCAGTCGGTGGCGGTTTGCACGGCCAGCGTGGCGGCGCGGCTGGCCCCCAGCGGCGCATTCAGTGTGAGGTCGACCTGTCGGAAATCGGGTGCTACCGGCGCCGCCCGCACAATGCCCGGCCCGCCCGCGCCCAACGAGTAGCGGCTCAATACGGCCGTCGTCGCACTGTCGAGCTTTTCCGAAAAGTAGGCTCGCACGGTGGTAGCGCTTAGGGCCACGGCGCGGAGCAGCGCAGGCGGCGTGGCGTCGGGCCGGGCGGCGCGCACCGCATTGGCCCGGCCGGGCGTGCCGCCGCTGGGGTCGGTGCTGGCCAGCCAGTTATCTGCTCCGCCGCAGAAGTTATTCGGGTCCAGCATTTCCAGGCTCCAGCCGCCTTCCTTCTTCTGGGCGTCGCGGTACCAGCTATCCGAATACGTTACTTCGAACAGCGTGCGACCATCGCGGCCGCGCAACACCAACTGGTCGCCGTCGTTGCTGAGGGACGGGAAATTGGTGGGGCCGTACACTTTGCCCAGGCCGGCAAACTGCGGCACCCGCGTGCTGCCGCACACAATGGCGTACTGGCCGGGGAGCAGCCGGGCGGTATCGGGCAAAATGGCCGCCGTGCTGCTGCCAGGCTTGCTCAGGCGCACGCCCCCCAGGCTGATAACCTTGGTAGTGCGGTTATAAATTTCTACGTATTCGGAGAGCGGCAACCCCACCTGGGGCGTTTCGTCGGCGAATATTTCTGTGATAATTAACTCCCCAAACCGGGGCGTGGCGGGTGGGGCCGAAAAGGCGGCGCTGAGCGGACCCGCGGCCACGTTGCCGTATAAGTCGGCCACGTTGCGCACTTCCAGCACGTTTTGGGCGGCCACATCGTCGGCAAACGTGAGGCGGACCACGGCCGGATTGGTGGCCAGCACTTCGGCCGCAACCGGCACGGCGCCGCTTTGCAGCCGGTAGTTGGCCGGGTTGGTGGCGCTGGCCGGGTCCACGGCCTCGTTGAAGCCGGCATCGAGCTGGCGGGCGTTGAGGGGCACGGTGCGGGCCAGCAGTGGCGGGGTGGCGTCGGTCACGGTGAAGTCATCGAAGAAAAAGCTGCGGTTGTTGGCCGAGGAATAGAGCAGCGCCACGCCCATTGCCGCGCTACGCTGGTAAGTGGCGTCGAAGGGCTGCGCGGCTTCGGCCACGAAATTGCGGCCGCCGGTGAGGTCGCGCTCCAGGGTCCAGCGGCTGTCGGTGGTGCGGGTCACGCGCACGCGCACCAGGTTGTTGGTGGCGCTGGCCAGCGTGCCGTCCAGCCCGTCGATAACCAGCACGGCAGCCCGGGTCGAGTCTTTGCGGAACAGGCTCACCTCGTCGGCCGTGCCGCCGAGGCGCACGTAGTAGCCCGCGTTTTGGGAGCTGCGCAGGTCTTCCCGCGAGGCCATCAGCCACACGTCGGCCAGGTTGCCAGAGCTGGTGGCCAAGCGCAGGTTCGCCCAAAACTCCCACACGGTGCCCGTGCTGGCCTGGCTGGGGGTGCTGAGTTGCAGGGCGGTGCCCGTCACGGCCGGGCCGTTGCTCTGCAGCTGCTGGTTGGCTACTTGAAAACTCGCGTTGTCGCCGCGCCAGATAGGATTGGCGGTGAAATCTCCGTCGGTAAACGTGTCGGCCAGCTGGGCCGAAGCCAGAAAAGGCAGGAAGGTGAGGAGTAGAAGAATTCGCTTCATGAACGGGTGCGCGGGTATTAGCAGTGCTCAATGTAAGCCCTTATTAATGATATTATGCTATGTAGATAGGTTGCGTTCGCGCGCACCGGGGCGCGGGCCAGCTGGTGCTTGGGCGGGTAGCACCCCATGGCCGGCCCCAGAAATGAGGAAGGTTGCCAAACTCCTTGTTTGTGGGCGAACTTTGCGGCGTGCAGCGCGCTGGGTTTGCGCGCATTATTTTCCTGACTCTATGAAACTCGCTATTGTGGGTGCCACCGGCCTGGTGGGCACCGAGCTGCTGAAAGTACTGGCCGAGCGTCAGTTCCCTTTAACTGAATTACTGCCCGTGGCTTCGGCCAAATCGGTGGGCCAGCTGGTGGAATTCATGGGCAAGCAATACCCCGTGGTGAGCATGGACGATGCCATCGCGGCCCGGCCCGACATTGCCATTTTCTCGGCGGGCGGCTCGGTTTCCAAGGAGCACGCCCCGCGCTTTGCCGCCGTGGGCACCACCGTTATCGACAATTCCTCGGCCTGGCGCATGGACCCCACCAAGAAGCTGGTGGTGCCCGAGCTCAATGCCTACACCATCACGGCGCAGGACAAAATTATTGCCAATCCCAACTGCTCCACCATTCAGCTGGTGGTGGCCATCAATGAATTGCACAAGGTGTACCAGGTGCAGCGCATTGTGGTGAGTACTTACCAAAGCGTGACCGGTACCGGCAAAAAAGCCGTGGACCAGCTCCTGGAAGAACGCGCTGGCCAAACCGCCAGCAACCCCGCCTATCCGCATCCCATCGACCTCAACGTGCTGCCGCATATCGACGTGTTCGAGGACAACGGCTACACCAAGGAGGAGATGAAAATGGTGAACGAGACCAAGAAAATAATGGGCGACGACAGCATCCGGGTCACGGCCACCTGCGTGCGGATTCCGGTGATGGGCGGCCATTCTGAGGCGCTGAACGTAGAGTTTGCCCGCGAATTTGAGCTGGCCGACGTGCGCGCCATTCTGGCCCGCACGCCCGGCGTGGAGCTGGTGGACGACCCTGCCCAAAACCGCTACCCCATGCCCAAAGACAGCCACGGTAAAGACGCCGTGCTGGTGGGGCGCCTGCGCCGCGACGAAACCCAGCCCCGCACCCTCAACCTGTGGGTAGTGGCCGACAACCTGCGCAAAGGCGCCGCCACCAACGCCGTGCAGATTGCCGAGTACCTGGTGCGTGAAATGGCGCTGGCCCGCGCCTAGCGTCGGCTTGCCCAATTTTATTTCCTCAACCGACTGCTTTGGGCGCCAGTAAACTACCCGCTTCTTTTTTCCAGCGGCCCGACCCGTTGCAGATTGCCCGCGAGTTGCTGGGAAAGCACCTCTACACCTGCGTGGAGGGCGTGGTGACGGCCGGCCGCATCGTGGAAACCGAGGCTTACCGGCACGAAGGCGACCACTCACTCACGATGCACTTGCAGCGCAAGCGCCACCAGGCGCAGGGCTTGTACGTGCCCGGTGGCCACGCCTATATCTACACCGTGTACAATAAGTACGCCCTGTTCAACATCGCCACCCACG
>JAYSZD010001038.1:0-1036 GCA_043738185.1 Hymenobacter sp.
TGGCTTTGGTCCGCGCCGCGCTCGACGAGCGGCAGCTGGCCTATGCCTACCTCGACGGCGCTACCCGCGACCGCCCCGCCGAGGTGGCGCGCTTTCAAGAAACCGAGGACCTCAAAATCTTCCTCATCAGCCTCAAAGCCGGCGGGGTGGGCCTCAACCTGACGGCCGCCGACTACGTCTTTATCCTCGACCCGTGGTGGAACCCCGCCGTGGAGGCCCAGGCCGTGGACCGTGCCCACCGAATTGGCCAATTACGCCCGGTGTTCACTTACAAGTTCATCACTCAGGGCACAGTTGAGGAAAAAATCCTGGCCCTGCAGCGCCGCAAGCTGGCCTTGGTGAGCGAGCTGATTGCGACCGATGAAGCCGTCATCAAAAACCTCACGCGCGAGGATATTGAGGAACTGCTGGGGTAGCCACCCATCCCTTTTGTTCAGCATTACGGGTATCGACGACCGCGCTTGGGCCAAGTATTTGGCGCGGCATGGCGTCCTGTTGTCCTCAATGCACTGCAATTTATATATATAGCATGTACTCGCAAACTAGGCCATCTATTAAGCCGTGAACAATATTTAACTATTCTTGCATTTAATTAAAATAAGCGCTACGTTTGCTCATATTAATCTTTTTTAAAGCTTATTAGCAACAATAGCTTTTCGCCATGCTTAGCGGTTGGGATACCCTACACTTTTTCCGTAAGTCCCATATCGTGTCGGGCTGGAAAAATGCAATACAAGCCCCGCTAAGCTGCTTTGTTAGCGTCGGACTGCTACTGGCACTTGCTAGCCCGGCCTGTGCGCAGCAAACTCCGGCCCCTAAGCCCGCCGCTACTGGCCCGGACTCGCCCAAGCCCCTTGCCCCCAAACAGTTGGAAGAAGCCCTGCGGCTACTGTTGCGGGCCGACTCGGCCGGCCGCGCTTCCCGCCGTACCGGTTCAGAGTCGCAGGGCCTGGTGATGGACCAGACCATTAGCAAGTTGGGGCGGGATTTTTACGACCTGTTTTACGGCTCTTTTGAAGCGCCGGGCGGCCTTGAA
>JAYSZD010001039.1:0-2584 GCA_043738185.1 Hymenobacter sp.
GTAGGTGCTGGCCTTGCCAAACGACTGGTTGATTTCGTCGATGGCCGCGCGGCTGCTCAGGCGCTTGGGCTTGGTGTTGAGGAAAGTGCCGTCTTCGCCCACCAGCATGTAAGTGGGCACATCCTGCAACGCATAGGCACTGGCCAGCGGCGAGCGCAGGCCGCCGCCAGGCACGCGCACCTGCACGCCGGGCAGCTTTTTCACGGTCACGAGCTGGCGCCAGGCTTGCTCGTTCTCATCCAGAGCGATGTTGATGAAGGTAATGTTTTTACCCTCAAACTTGCGTATCAGCTCCTGGGCATACGCCAAGTCGCGCAGGCACAAGCCGTTGGTGGTTTTCCAGAAGTTGAGGTACACCAGCCGGCCCGCGTAGTCGTGCAGGTTCACCGTATCGCCGGTGGCGGTGGTAAGTTTGAAATCGGGAGCCGGCGCGCCAATGGCGAAATCCTTGTGTCGGTTGAAATCACTCTCCAGCGTGGAGTAGTACATGTTTTTGGGGTCGTAGGTGCGGAAATCGGCCAGCATGGCTGCCGACTGCCGTACGTGCCCGAACCGGAAGGACTCCTGCAGAATCCGGCCCAGAATAATGGGCCGTGTGGGGCCGCTGAGCTTCTTGCTGGCCAGAGCATAGGAGGCCGGATAAAAATCCGGGTCGGAACGCTGGCGCTTGTCCTGGGCCACGGTGAAGTGTACGTAGTTCAGCAAAAACTCGTGGTAAAGCTCGCTCTGCGCCGCATTGGGCTCGTTAAGCAAGCCGGGCTCACGCAAGAAGTTGTAGTAGCTGGGGTCCATCTTCAGACGGCTTTCGGTGTTTACCACCTGTTCCCGCAGGTCCTGAAAAGTCAGCCGGTCGTTGGCGTAGGCATACACCACTTCCGCACGGGCATAGTTGTAGAAATCCTGCGTGAAGGACTGCCGGGCCGAATGGTCCTCCAGAAATTCCATCTGGTGTTTGCGGCGGTATTCCAAAAAGGAAAGAAACGGGGCTTCGTAGAGCTGAATGTTATCGGGTAGCACCTGAAAGCCATCATTCTCCACGAACTGGGCATCGGCCTCTACCAGATAGTTGTTGGCATTAGCAGCTTGTTGGCGGTGCTTTTGCTCATCGCTCAAATTCGTGCGGTTGCGGAACTTGGTGGCCAGGCCCGTGGGCACATCGTTGGGCTTGAAACGCAGCGTGCCCGCCATGTCATCGCCCTTGAAGCGCACGTCCATGTCCGTACCCGCATCCAGATACAGGGGGGCTACATCGTCGCCGTAAACCAAATCTGCTTTGGTGGACCCGCGCACGGGTATCACCAGTTTAAAATCTCCTTTTTCGCTCAGCGCAACCCGGATAACCCTTTCAGTAGGGTCGAGGGGATTTTCCCGTAGCGAGACGCCCACCGAATCAGCGGTGGAGCCGCTCACCCGGCCGGAAAGCGTAGCGGTACCCGTGAGCGGGGCCACGAAGGGCTTCATTGGCGCGGCTTTGACAGGGGCGGGAGCGGGCTTTGCAGCCGCAACTTTGGCGGACGCGGGGTCAGCTACCACAGCCGTTTCTTCAACGGCAACGGGCGCGGGCTCAGCCACGGGGGCTTTTTCGGCAACGGGAGCCGACGCCTTTCTGCGCCTTTCCGCACTGATATCCGCCGCCGATTTACGCTTAGCAGTTTTAGTGGCAGGCTGGTCTGCTAAGGTACTCTTGCGGGTGGTGGTGGTGGCCGTTTTGCCGGTCCCGGCCGGGGCGGGTTTGGTCTGGCTATGGGCAAGCACCGGAACCACTAGCAGCGCTGTACCCAGCAAGCGGCGTACAGAAATGGTGAAGGCAGATATCATATCACAAAAAACTAGCAGAGGACGAATGGTGTGGACCATCAATTACTGACAAACCCGAAATTACCGACAAAGCTACCTCAACAATTCGCGGTAAAACCCTATCAGCCATCCGAAGATACGGCCTTTTGATTTATAAAATACAAATCAGCCCTTTTTCATTTCTTAAGCCATAGCGCTCAGAGCAAAGGCCGGCCTCCCCCAGCCGAGCCGCCAGCAACGCATTATCAGCCTGTTTCTGGCTCAGCCAAATAAGCCGTCGAGGACTTCATCGAGCCGACTCACGGCCCGCACTTTCAGTCCAAAACGCGCCAGGTCCAGTCCTTTACCGTTAAACTGGGAGACGTACATTTCCCGAAAGCCCAGCTTTTCGGCCTCCGCGAGGCGCTGGTCTAGGCGCGAAACGGCGCGGATTTCGCCGCTCAGCCCGACTTCGGCGGCCAAGCAAACGTCGCCGGGAATGGGCACGTCGTTGAGGGAGGAAACCACGGCCGCGCACACGGCCATGTCCAGGGCTGGGTCGTCGAGGCGCAGGCCGCCGGCAATGTTCAGGAATACGTCGTGCTGGCCCAGGCGCAAGCCGGCGCGCTTTTCGAGCACGGCCAGTAGCATTTGCAGGCGCTTGGCATCGAAGCCGGTGCTGCTGCGCTGCGGCGTGCCATAGGAAGTGGGCGAGACAAGGGCCTGCACTTCCACCAGCAGCGGGCGGTTGCCCTCCAAAGTGGCCCCGATGGCCATGCCGCTCAGGCTTTCACCGCGCTGCGAGAGC
>JAYSZD010001040.1:0-2584 GCA_043738185.1 Hymenobacter sp.
CACATTCCCAACCTCCGGCGCCTGATTGAGCGGACGCTCCAGCTGGCCATCAATGCCAATACGAACACCCGCAAAACGCAGTGCCACTTGTTGCTGGAGCCGCCCGAGCTGCGGCATTTTCGGCCGCTGAGCTACAAGCAAGGGGCCGAGCTTTTCGCTATCGGCTACCGCCACACGCTAGCAAGGGCCAGGGAACTTGTGGCCCTTCTTTCCCCGGAAAAGCGCTAGCTTGGAGCCGGCGGGCCATCTTTGTGGGCTGCAAGGGTTGGCTCGCTGCCCGCTTCCCGGCTCACCATATCAATAGGCTAATCAATGTCCACCCGTAAAACTTCTACAACCTGGTACTACATCGCAAAATTTATCTTCTGGATTGCCGGCTGGAAACTGGGCGAAATCCGCAACCCGGAGATTAAGAAAAGCATGATGATTGCGGCCCCGCACACCAGCAACTGGGACCTCATCATGGCGCGGGCCGCCTTTTACCTGATGGATGTGGACGTGCGCTTCACCGTGAAAAAGGAATGGACCGAGCACTGGCTGCTGGGTGGCATGGTGCGGGCCGTGGGCGCCCTGCCCGTGGACCGCAGCAAGAACAACAGCTTGGTAGACGGGATGATAAAGCTTTTTGACCAGCAAGAGGAGTTGGTGATTCTTATCACGCCGGAGGGCACGCGGGCCTATCAGCCGCGCTGGCGCAAGGGCTACTATTTCGCGGCATTGGGTGCCGGCGTTCCTATTCGACTGGGCTATCTGGACTACAAAGACAAAGAAGCCGGTATTGGTGAAGCCGTGTACCCCTCGGGCGACTACGAAGCCGACGAGGCCAAAATCAAAGCCTTCTACCGGACCAAAACCGGGCGCTTTCCGGAGAAGGGCATCCGTTAGCTCTGCGGTCGGATTGGCGCGTCTGCTTATCTTCCGGCATGGATAAAATATTCACCCTGCTTTGGGTTCTGTTTGCCATCGGCGTTTTCGTGTTTCGTATGATTGCGAAGATGCGCGCAACCAACACGCAGGACAGCCTGGAGCGACCCCGCAACCCTGGCAACGGGGTGCCGGGACTGCCCGCCGCCACGTTTCAGGAGCTGCTGAAGCAGATGCAGGCCAAAAATGCGGCCGAATCCGGCGCCCCGGCACCATCGCCGGTGCCAGTGCCGCGCCCAAGCCAAACCCCGCCGCCGGCCCCAGGCCGGCGCACGCCTGGCGGCCGCCTGATGCCCCGGGAAATTGCCCGCCCGGCCCGTAGCCAGGAACGCACCACTGTGCGTCAAACGTCGCTGGAAGCACCGGCCACGGCCCGGCCGCATACCCACCTGGGCCCGCTGGTGCGGCGCTCATCGGACATGCCCCGCGCTTCACAGGAGGCACCATTTGAGCGCAGCGCCCAGCCAACGGACGTACGCCCCACAAGTGCTCTGAACACGACCGTGCGCCAGATGCTCAGCCAGCCGGCAACGGTGCGGGCAGCATTTGTGCTTAGTGAAATTTTTCAGCGTCGCTATTGAGTGCTCAGCTAGTTGCGTTTAAGCGCTTGCATCTGTCTATCTAATCTTGCGTCAGGGCGTAGGCTACCAGGTTGGCACCCATGCGCAGGGCGGCGTCGTGGGCGGCGGGAATGTCTTCGGGGTAGGTACCGAGGTCTTCCCAACCGTTGCCCAGGTCGCATTCGTAGCTGTAGAAACAGACGAGGCGGCCTTTGTAGAGGAGGCCAAAGCCCTGGGCGCGTTTGCCGTCGTGCTCGTGTACTTTGGGTAGCCCGCGCGGAAAATCGAACTTTTGGTGGTAAACGGGGTGACCAAAAGGCAGCTCCACGAATTCCAGCTCGGGGAAAACCTTCTTCATTTCTGGCCGGATAAATTTATCCAGCCCGTAGTTGTCGTCGATGTGTAAAAAGCCCCCGCCGATGAGGTAGCGGCGTAGGTTCTTGGCTTCGGCCGCCGTGAACGTCACATTGCCGTGGCCCGTCATGTGAATGAACGGATAAGTGAGCAACTCGGGCGCGTCGAGCTCCACGGTGGCTTCTTCGGGCGCGATGTTGGTTTTCAGCGTCTGGTTGCAGAACTGAATGAGATTGGGCAAGGAGGTTTTATTGGCGTACCAGTCGCCGCCGCCGCCGTAGTGCAGCTTGGCAATGCGGAAGCTGGGCGCGGGCGGCGCGGCCGCCGTGAGGGTGAGTAGCAAAAAAACGCTGAATAGCAGTGATTTAAGCATGATTTAGCACGGGTATGGATAATGTTCGCCTTTCACAAAGAAAGTACAGCCACAGAAAGTTATGTCCATAAAAATCAGGAGAACGTCTGGAGCACCGTAGCGCCGTTGCCATTGCGTAGTATTGCGTAGTGCTGGCAGGCTTTGCCAATGAGATGACTCAAAATAGAAGCGCAGAAAGGAAGTTCCTTCTCGAAATCAAGGTGAAATTTTCATTTCAAATAAATTTTCATTTCAAATAAAATGGCTGCGAAACATCAGCATTTGACCCAAGTCAGCCTGACCTACCTTCACCCTATGACTACTACCGGCCAGGACCTCCTCAACCTCGGGCTGAAGCCCGGTAAATGGTTTAAAGACGCACTAGCGCACATCA
>JAYSZD010001041.1:0-6463 GCA_043738185.1 Hymenobacter sp.
GCCGCCAACGGCACCCTGCTCCCGGTGAGCCAGGCCACGGCCAACGTCATGGCCGGGGTAATACTAATCCGCAAGCCGCCGGGCGCGGGCGAGATGGGCCACGTCGCCATCACCGACGGCCAGGGCGGCACCGTGGAGGCCGTGAGCGCCGGCCGGGGCGTGCGGCGCGGCCGGGTAGAAGGCCGGCTCTGGCACTTCTGCGCCCAGATTCCGGGGGTGCAGTACAGCAGCACCGCCGCCGTGGTCAGCGCCCGGCCGCTGCCCTATATGCTCGTGCTGGCCGACCCCAATATGGAGGGCCCCCAGGTGAAGCGGGTGCAACAGGCCTTGCAGGCAGCGGGGTTCAGCCCCGGCCGCATCGACGGCAAATACGGCCCGCAGACCGTGGCCGCCGTGTACGCCTTCCAGAAAACCCACCGCCTGGTGGCCGATGGCATCGTGGGCCCCCGCACCGCGAAGAAGCTGGGGGTGGCGTGGCCCTGAATACCCGCCTCAGGAACTGCTACAAAGCCGTGAATCCTCCTCGTCATCCTTCAACCCGTTCGCTGTTCTTTTCATCGTTGCTCCCCTATGAACATTTCCTACTCACTCATCGACAATAAGCTCACACCCGACCCCAACGACCTGCGGGCGCAGGTGAACCTTTCGGGCACTGCCACCATCGAAGACCTGGCGGCCGACGTGGTGCGGCCCGGCTCCACGGTCACCAAGGCCGAGTTCCTAGCGATGTACGAGGAGTTTAAAACGGCTGCCATCCAGCGGGTGCTGCGCGGGGAGAGCGTGGTGACCGACTTATTTATTCTGCGGCCCGCCCTCACCGGCGTGTGGCGCGATGCCAACGACGTATTTGACCCGCAACGCCACCGCGGCCACCTGCGCCTGAGCGCCGGCACGCTGGTGCGCAAGGCCGAAGCCGAGCTGCGCTTTACGCTGGTGGCGGCCCGCAACCTGAGCGAGCCCACCCCCGAACGGGTGGAAGACCTGCTCACCGACGCCGTGAATACCACCCTCACCAAAGGCAACCTGGCCCAGCTGCGCGGCACCAACCTCAAATACGACCTCGCCGACCTCACGCAGGGCCTGTTCTTCGTCAAAACCACCGGCGGCACCCCCGTCCGCGTCGTGAAGGTGAAGAAGAATACGCCATCGGAGCAGCTGTTTCTGGTACCGGCGGCCCTTACAGCCGGGACGTACCGACTGGAGGTGCGCCTTAAAGTGAACGGTAGCGCCCAGCTGAAAACCGCCGCGCTGCCCGCCGTGATTACGGTGGCCTGATAAAGGGCCATTGCCACTTGTGCGGCACAAGTGGTGCACTTGTGGGGCGGAAGTGGCAATGGTAGGCGGCGCAGGCGGCAATGGCAGGCCGGCTTAAAAGCGCACCGCCTTGCCTGAGGCGAGCGTGTCTTGCCAACGAGGACTTCAACAATTTATCACCATTCCCTACACCCCTATGGAACCCGCTCCCACCGAACAACCCCGCGCGACGGACAGCCGCAGCGTGTATGCACTCATCGTGGCTGTTATAGGATTGGCCATACCGGCGGTTCTGATTGGACTGCTCGCGCATTACAACGTGGTGCACAACGAAACCGAGAAACTGCTGTGGGAACCGTCTGAAATAACCAGCGTGGCCGGGCTCTTCACCAGCATCGTGGGCACGCTGGTGGGGGCCTTTCTGGGGGTGCAGGTGGGGTCGGCGGGCAAGGAGCAGGCCGAAACCCGGGCAACCGTGGCCGAGCAGAAGGCCGCCAGAGCCGAAGCGTGGAGCCAAAAGACGCTCATCAGTATGCTTCCCCCCGAGCAGGCCCAGAAACTGACTGCTTTGTAGCCCGCAGCCGCCGGGTGCGCCCCCGCCCGCTGGAACGCTTCCTTGCCGTGCCCAACCCCCAACCCGACCTTGCACCTTTTTTTCATCCCTTAACCCCTTGTTCCCCATGATAAAGCTGTTTGCCTCCCCCCCCAACGCCTTGACGGGCGAGAAGCTGCCCTCCCCCGATTTGTTTGCCTACGTGTGGGGCGACGCGCACGGGGCCCTCGAAATCACGTTCACCCCGCAGCTCACCTCGGCCGAACACGCGAAAACCATTCCGTTCTTTGCCGGCACCTGCCTGGTAAAAACCAAGCACCCGCACTATGCTGAGGGAACCCACGCGGTGGTGGGCTTCCTGAACGAAGAAGAGGAGGGGGAGCCGGGGCATCACCTTCACCGCTCGCTCGGCTTTGCGATAAACTGGGTGGCGGAACACGACGAATCCGCGGCGCTGGCCCACCCGCACGAGCCGCACTACCAGGACGTGAGCACCTTCACGGGGCAGTTGCACTTTCACACCCACGACGCCGAGCAGGAATTGTACCTTGCCCTCTTCAGCCTCGGTACGCAGGCCTTCGAGCCGACCGAGCAAGAAGTGGCTTGGTTTGATGCCTTGCTGGGCAACGAACCCCTGTGGCCAATACGCCTGAAAAACACCGCTGCACCGGGAGCGTCCGCCGCTTTGTCGCCCGATACCGCGCTGGGCGAACCAGCCACCAACCGGATTCGGGGCCTTGTTAAGGTACTGCAAGTGCCCCGAGACCAACAGCAGGAAGGGACCACTGCCCCCTTCCTGCAGTTCGACAGCTACACCATCCGCAACGAGGTAGCGGGCAATCTGCTGGGGAAAAAGGTGTACGCCCTGGTGGAAACCGCAGGTGCGGGGGCGGCTAGGCTGCTCAAGGCCGTGCTCGTGAGCGGCAACACCGACGACGAAATACCCGCGGGCAACTTGGGCAACCGACAGGAAACCCTCGTGGTGGGCGTTATCACGGCGGCTAAAGACGGGTTCATCCTAACCGGGGGCACCTACCGCATTGGCAGCGCAAACATGAAGCGGTTGAACAATAAGCGCATCGTGGCCACTGTTAGTCATCGGCGGGAGACTGACGAAAACAACGGCGAGTTCGAGGTGTTCCAGGTGCGGCGGTACGCCATCCTGCGGCGAACGGGCGCCAATAGCCCTTCTTAGGCTGATTGGGGGCAACCCGCCAGCAATCACCGCTTGGTTTGACCAACTGATTTAACCCCCAAAGCCCCGGCCGCACCTCCCGCGCCGCCGGGGCTTTTTCAGGCCCCCACCCCAAACACCGCCCCCGCCAACGCCCCATCGGCCGCCGCGCGCCGCGGTAGCTTCGCGGCGAAGCGCGTGATGCAGGCAGCAGCACCGCACCGGAAGAAAGCCTAGCTTGCGCCCCGGTGCTCCCAAACGCAACGCCGCTGCTGCATGCTCTTTCCTCCTGCCCCCGCCCGGGGCCGCCCCGCCCTGTTCCGCCTCGGCACCGACCAAACCTTCCCCGTGCCCTTCGCCCCCGACGGCGCCACCTGCCGCCTCGCCTTTGGCCGCGCGCTGCGCCCCCATTGCGTTGTTTTCTCGCCCTTGTCTCCACTCAACCCCAACCCTCACCAACCCAAACTCCATGGCAGTCTTAGTTACGCTCGACATCTATTCTGGCCTCCCCAACCCGAGTTGGGAACTCTCGGAGGCGCAAGCCCGTGATTTACGGGACTTACTCGCGCAAGAGCGGGCGCCGTCCAACCTGCTATCGCCCGCTAAATCGGGGCTGATGGGGTACCGGGGATTTATCGTTGAATCGTACGGTGACTCCTCGCTGCCCCAGGCACTGCAGGTTTTCGACGGCATCCTGGATTCGAACCGCCTGTACGCGCGCAGTTTTCTGGACGACAACAGCGAGGTCGAAAGCTTTTTGCTTCAAACGGCCGGCGATGCCCTTCGCCCCCAACAGCAACAGTTTGTAGCCGACGAAATGGCAAAAAACGTCAGCGGCGGCACGGCCAATAGCAATAGCTTGGTCGCCAAGAATCTTTTGGTGGTGCCGCCCTTCGACCCCGGGAAATGGAACAACAACCCCGTGGTGCTGCAAAGAAACAACTGCTACAACTACGCCAACGACAAAATCACCAACACGTTTGCCCAACCAGGCAGGGGCAGCGGGGCGCAGGGACCTTTCCCCCCCGATTGTGGCAGTACCGGCGCTGCCGCCGTTCGCGACGGGCAGGTTGTAACCGGTGCCCCCGCAGCAACCCCTGCCCAAGGCCACTTCGTTGCGCTCGTGATTTGGCCTGGCGAGGATTACCATTGGTACCGACTGGACAGCAACGGCATGTGGTCGCACAAACGGGGCGGCACACAGGCCATCAACATCGACGCAAGCGGTGCCTTGATTAATGACCCACGTACTTGCAACCGCGGCCCTTACTCCGTTTTTTGCGGCTTCTATCATTGCATACCGGAAAGAACAAGGATTTCCTGAGTTACCCACACGTCAGTTCGCTACTCCGCCGTGCTTCGCCCTAATCCCCCCTTACCCCTGCAAGTGCTGCCGCAGCACCGCCTGCTTCCGGGCGGCGGTCCCAGCTACAAGGGTCGGGGCGGAGATGTGGGAAGGCAAATGCCCCCACCCCAAACACCGCCCCTGCAAACGCCCCATCCGCCGTTGCGCGCAACACAGAAGCTTCCCTAAACCCGCCCCGGCCGCGCCCCGCGCAGCCGGGGCTTTTCTTTTGCGAACAATCTCAGCCGTAGCTTCGGCCCTCCTTTTATTCCAACTCCTATGCCGCCCAAGCCTACCACCAAAACGCCCGCCGCCGACTACTCCCGCGTCTATAAATACATCACCGACCCCAGCCCGGAGAATGCCAAGGCGGCCGACGTGCGCGAGTTCTACCGGCAACTGTTCAAGGACCAGTTTCTGTACGAGGCCAACGCGGAGAATGCCGATGGCTACGTGCGCAACCGCATGGTGATTGAACTGAAGGGCAAGCACGATGACTGGCTGCCCGGCTTCTTCCAGGCCCTGCACTATCAGAAGAAAGGCCTCGGATTTGCCCATGTCACGGTACTGGCCGACCATTTCATCGGCTTGTGGCGGGTGAATAAGATTCCCGACTTTGCCAAGCGCCTCGCCCGCGACACCCCTCCTTTGTTGGCCGCCAGTGCCGCCGGGGCCGAGAACGCCGCCAAAAGCAAGAGCAAAGCTGACAAAGCCGCCATCCTGGAATCGGCTGACTTTCTGTATAATGACCAGCACCCCGAGCGGCTCACCGATTTTGCCAAAGGACCCACTTTCGCGGCCAGCTATTATCTCAGCAACTTGCGCCACCTCGATAAGGAGCGCATTCCAGTGACGCTCGCCACGTTTTTGCAGGTCATTGAAAGCATGGAAGCGCTGTTCAACTCCAAGCTGGAGGCGGTCCATGCCTTTTATGACATCGTGAACTATTGGGATATCACCTCCACCGTGGCAGCCAACGAGGCTCGGCCCGATGTGATGCGCGTGGTGGGCAAGAAAGGTAGCTTTGAGAGCGAGCCGGTGGCGGTGGCTCCGGCTCGGCAGGCCGAGTTCAAGCACTTTGTGGAACGGCATTATATTGTCACCAACGAAGGCTCAGGCGTTACTACCGATGACTACTTTGCCCGCTTTGATGAGGTGATGGCTCGCATTGTGCCTGAATACGTAAAACAGCACGGCATTTTCTTCACCGACTTGCGGCTGGCCCGCTTTGCCCTGTGGTACGTGGACACGTATTTCGACGCCGGCCTCACCGACAACTACGTGGTGCTCGACCCGGCCGGCGGCTCCGGCAACCTGGTCAGCTCGTGGCGGCGGCACATCCAGCACAAAATCGTGGCCGAGCTGCAACCCGATTTGCTCCGCATCATCGACCGTCGCTTTCGGGCCGATGAGGAGGAGGCCATGCGCGGTTTCACCATCGTGCCCCGCGTGGCCGAAAACCGGGGCCTAAACTTCCTCGACCAATCCGGGGCCGCCTACTACCAGCACCTGCAAGCGGCCCTGGCCCAGGAGCAGCGCACGATTGACAAGCCCTTTGCCTTCCTGCTGAACCCGCCCTACAAAAACACCGACGAAAAGCAGGAACTCCGCGACTCCAACGAAGCTACCTATGCCATCGACCCCGGCATTCTGGAACTCACCGGCCCCGATGCCGGCAACGAGCGCTACCTCGGCTTCCTGGGCCAGATAACCCGGCTAGCCCAGGCCCAGGTGGCCGAACACCCCGATTTTCAGCCCGTGCTGCTGGTGTTTACGCCCACCTCCTGGCTGATTCCGCGCCCCACCTACGCCGCGTTCCGCCAACGCTTCGACCAGCACTGGCACTATGAAAACGGCTTCCTGACGACCAGCAACGAGTTTTTTAAGCTCAAAGGCAAGTGGCCTCTGGCCTTTACCATCTGGAAGTGGCGCGGCGGCACCGCGCCCCATCCCGACGCTACCAATACCATCACCGTCCGGGACCTGACCAGCTTGACGAAAAAGGATTTGGACCAGGCACTGATAATGCCGGAAGAGTTAGTAGATGGCTTGCTGCGCGGGTTTGTGGAGGCCGCTAGCGAGATTGTGTTGGGGATAAATAAGCCCCCAATTGTGGAAATGCTTCCCAATATGCCAG
>JAYSZD010001042.1:0-1035 GCA_043738185.1 Hymenobacter sp.
CCAAAAGCGGCCAGGGCAAGGCCACCACGGCCCCGATTTGGTGCGTTGGCCGGTGCTTGAGCAGTTTCTTCAAGTTGTAGGCCACCGCCGTCAGCAGCATGGTTTTATGTGCCCCGGCTTGGCCGCGCACGTTCATCCGACGCAGGCCGTAGTGGTGCAGCAGGTGGCCGAAGACGGGCTCGACGGTGCTTTGCCGCAAGCGCCTGTAACGGTACCCGCGCCGGGTTTGCTGCCGTTGCCAGGCCCGGTAGTACGCCGCGTGGTAAATCGTTTTGGTGAGTTGTTTGCACTTCGCTCCGGGCACGCAGGTGGGCTTGAGCGCACATTGCTGGCAATCGCGGTACGCGGCCCGGTACGACTTGACCCAACTGCCGTCGGCCGTGACGTTGTACCGGTAAAACGGTAGGCGCTTGCCCGCGGCGCAGGTGTAGGCATCGGCGGCCCGCTCGTACGCGAAGCCGGTCATTTCGGGCTTGTACTGGCCAAAGACGGGAACCCACGCCGTCACTTGCTGGGCTTCGAGCAAGGCGTAGTTGGTGCCGTTGGCGTAGCCGGCGTCGGCCAAGAGGTCGCGCAGGCGCAGCTCGTTCGTGCCCAAGCGCCGCTGCAAGCCGGCCAACAGGCGGGGCAAATGCAGGCTGTCGCGGCTGTCGGCAAAATCGGCTTGCACGTGGCTGATGATGCCTTTGGCCGTGTCCACGGCCAGGCTGCAGAGGTAATTGAGCGCCCGGGCCTTGCCGGGCTTGAGGGAAATGCGCGCGTCGGGGTCGGTGGGGCTGTAATGGGTCTTGTTGCTCAGCAAACGCGCTTTTTCGTGTTGCGCCCCCACGGGTCCGGGCTCAGCCCGGCGCTTGGCTTGCCGGGCGGCTTCGCGGCGCAACTGGTGGGCCGGTGCCGTGATGACCGGTGGGGCCTTTGCCTGCCCTGCCGGGGGCAGGAAAGGGCCACCATGCCCGGCGGCTTGCTTTTCGCGCAAGCTATCCAGGGAGGCGTTGGCCTTGACCGGGGCCGAGTCGACGGCCTGCGTGTCGCCGG
>JAYSZD010001043.1:0-2581 GCA_043738185.1 Hymenobacter sp.
GGAGCCCACGGATTGGCACTCGCATTTAAGCAGCCTGCTCACTGATGCTGCTGGCAGGCAGGCATTGGGCACAAACGCCCGCGCCACTATTGAGCAAAATTATTCGGTGGTTGCCAACACACCAACCTTTCTGAAGCTGTTCAGCTAAATGCGGAACGGGCCATTTGTGGTGATTTGCCCGTGACCTGCGCCTGCGTGCCACTAGAGCGTTTAGCAGACACGGTCAGGCTCTGTAGAATGTACAGACCACTCAAATAAAAGGGCATCAGTGGTATCTTATAGCGGACAAGTGTGCCAAAGTTGCCACTGGAAATGCCCACCGAAATAGCGAAAACAAGGCTGAAAACGAAGCAAAGCGTCAGAACAGGCGTTGTAGTGATGGCCGTTAAGGTTTTTAGAACGCCCACTCGCCATAGTATTCGCAGGGTGAGCAGCATGAAGTAGCTCGCTTCCAAGGCCGAAAGTGCCATGGTCGGGTTGCGGGCTTCCCAGATAAACGGCCGGAACAAGGCCACTACCAGCGCCTGTGGAGCTAGTTTTGCCATGCCGCCTAAGGTACCGTCCTGTTCGCCGATGTTGTAGCCAGAACCTTGCTCCCGGCTACTAACGCCCTGTAGGTAATCGGCGGTAAGTTTGCTCTGCGCCCCGATTTTGTCAATGTTAAATCGCGCATCGGCCGCCGAAATCTGCACAAAAGCGTAGCCTGCTACTATGAGGCCAACACCCAAAAAGATGGGTTTTGCAATCCAGCGTACAATCGGGCTTTTAATTTTACTAGTGCTTTCATTAAATACCCACAAAAGCGCTGGGGGCATGAAGGCCAGAATAATATAAACCTTCATGGACATAATTACCGCTACAGCTGCCGTGCCCAATAGTGCGCACCGAATGATGTTGCGGCGTTCAATTGCCCCACGGTAGAACGTGTAAAATAACCAGCCCAGAGCGCCCATACAGAGTGAGTCCTTGAGTAAGCCCGAGCCCCAGAAGAACACCGAAGGCAGAAAAAAGACGGCAATTGCGAGTTCCTTGTAAGCTTGCGGCCGAATCTTGGCAAAGGTCATGTACATCACCCACATGCCGCTAAAGGTGACTACCGCGAATAAAACGGCGATAACCGTATAGGTATTAAAACAAAAAATCGAGAAGAAACCCGCGACCCGAATCACAAAATATTCGTTGCTGGTGCGGCCGAACCACCACATGCGGTCGGTATACTGCTTGATGTTCGGGGTAACGTCTCCAGAAGTAGTAATTAGCTCAAAACCCGCCGAAAATGAGTCTCCAAACGCGTCGTGGATAACGCGTGCGTGGTGGAAGTAGTTATTGGTATCGCCACCGTAGAGCGTGTGGTATAGAATGCCCAGCGCGATAGCACCGATAATTTTGACCGTTAACGCCGGAATAAAATACTTGACGGTGTATTGATTAGTGAGCGAGGGACGTAGT
This sequence comes from Hymenobacter sp., assembly GCA_043738185.1. Taxonomy (GTDB): domain Bacteria; phylum Bacteroidota; class Bacteroidia; order Cytophagales; family Hymenobacteraceae; genus Hymenobacter. The sequence goes on from JAYSZD010001043.1 coordinate 1,450, forward strand.
TGAAAAGCTATTGCATATATAATAGCTAAATAGATGGGCGTAATATATAAGTCTTTTAATTCCATATTGCTTTACGCTCTGCCATATTTATTGAGCCAGGCTTTCGCTTCCTTGTATTGCTCTGATTTATGGGCGGCCTTGTCGGCCACGACCGTATAATAGCGCTTGGCTGAGGCTATATCTTTTTCTTTAACAGCTAAGCGGGCCAGGTTCATGTTGGCAAACAAATAAAAGCCGCCGGAGGTGTCTCCGGTGCTCTCCGAAAACACAATGCAACGCAGGTAATAATCTTTGGCTTTGGCAAAATCGCGGTAGCGGTTGTGCATGAGATACCCCATGAAGTAGCTGGCATAGCGCCCGCTGACGCCCTCGTAGCCGGGCATGCCTTTATTTATCTTATCCAGGATTTCGCGGCTCACCCGCTCACACTCCGAGAACTCGCCCTGGTCGTAAGCCAGGTGCGCGTAGAAGCGTTGAAAATAGCCGTTGTCGGGAAATGTGGTGGCCAGCGCGCGGGCTACGGGCAGGGCTTCTTCGGCGTTGTTTTCCTCGTTTTTGAGGATGCGCATGAGGTAAACGCGGGCTTCGGTGGCGGTATAAAAGCCGTTTTGGGCCACGCTACGCAGTTGTTGCATTCCTAGCTTTTTGTCGCCCTTTGGAAAGAAGAGCAGCACTGGCTTCAGCAACGGGTAGTTTTCGCCAATCCATACGGCGTAGTAGTTGAAAAGGGCTTGGCCAAATTGAAATTCGGGGCTCAAACTATTGGCTTCCTGGCTTTTTTTGAGGAAGTTGAGCGCCCGCCGGGCATCAACCGTAGCCTTTCGCCAGTCGTGGCGCTCGCCGTGCATGCGCGCGCTGAACCCATAGGCGGCGGACAGGAAAAAGCTCGCTTCGTAATTGTTATTGTCCTTGTCGTAAAGTTTCTGGGCCTTGATGATGGCCGTGTCCATATAGGCAAAGAAGGGCTTGTCGTACTGCTTCGCCTGGATATTAGTGGGTACGATTTTCCACCACGTACTCAGCCCCAATAGGAAATAGGGCATGGGATGGTTGGGGTAGCGCCGCCGCAACGAGCGGAATTGCTTCTCGGCCTTGTCGTACTTAAAGTTGTAAATGTTGTAAACCGCTCCGT
>JAYSZD010001044.1:0-6452 GCA_043738185.1 Hymenobacter sp.
CGCGGATTGGCAATGCCCCGGTAAAAGTCGGAGCTCCATTGCATGTAGGTACCCGTCAGGGCCACGTCTATCTCGCGTTCCAGCTTATTGCGGCGGGCAGTATCAGCGCGGGCTTCTTCCAGACTAGCAAATAACTTCTTAAAGTCCTTAACCTGGTAGTCTTTAGGATTCAACCCCTCATCTTGTGCTTTAGCAATAGTTTCCTGCAAAGATTGGGCTTGGGGAACCAGCTGATGGTTCTTAAACCAAGCCAACTGGAAGTTGCGGTCGCGGTAAAACCGGCGGGCAGCGAGTAGCTGCGGCTTAAAAGCCGCCTCGGCCCGAAACGTGTTGATGATGTAAGTGCTGTCGAGCAGCGGCTGGGGACCGGGGCCCGAAGCAAACAAGCCGCCCGTGGCAGTGCTTGCGGAGTCGGACGCATCGGATGTACCGGACCCGCACGATTGCAGTGCCGGTCCGCCTAGCGCCACCGCCAGCAGCACCCAAAGCAAAGAATTAAAACGAAATAGTAATGACATTGAAGACGATAGATACAAGGGAATAACGAAACCTCGGGCCTTTGCCGAAAGCGGGCTTTGTACTGCGAAGCAGGCAGCGAGGTTGCACCGGCTGTCCGAAGAATTCCAGGTGCAAAGTACGCAACACCAAAGCAGTATTGGCCTTATTAACGGCCTAAGTACTGTCAACGTTCGTAGAATTCGGTACTTGTGGCTTTTGAGCGTTTCGCTGCTATCTGCGTTTTCGTAGGATTATTTGGGAACGGCCCGCCGCGACTTTTGGCAGCTGAGTCACCAGTAACCAAACTGTTGCCCTCGCACCAGAGCAGCTGGATGCTGGCCACTTCCGGTCGTCAGTTCGCTAAAAAGCATTTCGCTTATTTTAGGTTTTCCCCTTGTATCGCTTCTAAATTCGCCGCCTATGGCTCCTCCTATTCCTGCGTTGCCCCCTTCTCCGACCAACGACCCGCACAGCTACGCCAGCAACAGCCCCGTAAGGGTCAGGCATCTGATACTTGACCTGCAGGTTGACTTTGAGAAGCGCACGCTGGCCGGCAGCGCCCTCTGGGAGCTGGCCAACCCCGACGCGGCCGACGTGGTGGTGCTCGACACGCGCGAGCTGACCATTGAGGCGGTAGACCGGCTGGACACGGCCGGGAACGCCACACCGGCGGAGTTCTCGCTCGCTGCTCCCGATGCTGCCCTGGGCCAGGCACTACGCATTACCCTGGCACCAGCCACCACGGCCCTGCGAATTCACTACCGAACCGCGCCCACGGCCGCCGCCCTGCAGTGGCTGCACCCCGCCCAGACGGCCGGCACCCAGCCATTCCTTTTCACCCAGTCACAGGCCATTCTGGCGCGCACCTGGCTGCCCTGCCAGGACTCCCCCGGCATTCGGTTTACCTACGAGGCACGGGTGCGAGTGCCCGCCCACCTGCTGGCCCTGATGAGTGCCGAAAATCCGCAGCAGCGGAATTTCACCGGCGAGTACGTCTTCCGTATGAGCCAACCCGTTCCGGCCTACCTCATGGCCCTGGCAGTGGGCGACCTGGTTTTTACGCCGCTCAGTAATCGCACCGGCATCTACGCCGAGCCCGCCACCCTGGCGGCCGCCACGTATGAGTTTGCCGACCTGGAAGCCATGGTGGCCGCAGCCGAGCAACTCTACGGCCCCTACCGCTGGGAGCGCTACGATTTGTTGGTGCTGCCCCCCAGCTTTCCGTTCGGCGGGATGGAAAATCCAAGATTAACATTTGTAACACCTACTATCCTGGCGGGGGACCGCAGTCTGACAAGTCTGGTGGCGCACGAGCTAGCCCACTCCTGGTCCGGCAATCTGGTTACAAATGGAACGTGGAATGATTTCTGGCTAAACGAAGGATTTACGGTGTATTTCGAGCGGCGCATCATGGAACATTTGTATGGCCGCCAGTATGCCGACATGCTACAGGTACTTGGGCGCGAAGCCCTGCACCACACCATAGCGGAGATTGGCCCAACTAGCTCCGACACCCACCTGCGCCTCGCGCTGGCCGGCCGCGACCCCGACGAGGGCCTGACTGAAATTGCCTATGAAAAAGGGTGCGCCCTGCTGCTCACATTGGAAGCCCTCATTGGCCGGCCCCGCCTCGATACCTTTATTAAGGAGTACTTCGCCCGCTTCAGCTTTCAGGCAATGGACACGGCCACCTTCCTCGGCTACCTCCGGGCCGCACTCCTCGACAAGGAGCCGGGCCTCGAAATCCAGCTGCGGCTAGGCGACTGGGTTGATGGCCCCGGCCTGCCCGCCAATGCCCCGGCCGTATCCTCCCAACGCTTCGAAGCAGTAGCTCAAATTCTGGCGCGGCTGTCAGGCCGCCACTCCCCTGCCGACTGGCAAGCCGGCACCGCTGGTTGGAGCAGCCACGAATGGGTGTATTTTTTGAACGGCCTGCCCCCCACGCTTTCGGCCGGACAGCTCCGCGAGCTTGACAACGCGTTTGCCTTTACCACTTCCGGCAACGCCGAAATTCTGGCCGCGTGGTTTCCGCATACCTTACGGGCGGGCTACGATGAGGCCGCTCCGGCCCTGGAGCATTTTCTGCGGCACGTGGGCCGGCGTAAGTTTCTGGTGCCGCTCTACCAGGCGCTGCGGGCCACGCCCGACGGCCCGGCCCGGGCCCGAAAAATCTACGCCGAAGCGCGCGCCAATTACCACTCCGTAGCTACGGGTACCCTCGATGCGCTGATGGTTTAAGGTGCGAATGGGCGTCCGGCCCGAACTTTGTGCGGGGCTTTGCTCCTGCCCGGGCGCTGCGGCGGCCGTTGAATTGATTTTCTCAGTAACGATTGATACCCTTTGAAAAGCATCATCCCACTTGGTAAGCTCATCGCCGTTGGCGGAAACGAAGACAAAGGCACCTACCCCAACCCCCGTACCCGCCGCAAGTACTACCTCAACTTTTTCGAGCTGGGGATTCTCAAGCGCGTGGTGCTCGAAACCGGCAAGCCCGACCCGCGCATTGAAGTCATCACCACGGCTTCGATGATTCCGGAAGAAGTCGGACCGATTTACACGGGTTCATTTGCCATGCTCAACTGCCACAATGTGGGCATCATGGACATTCGCACGCCCGAAGACGCCCGCCAGCCCGAGTACCTGGAGCGCCTGATGGCCGCCGACGTGCTCATGTTTTCGGGCGGCAACCAATCGCGGCTGCGGGAAATGTTCGGCGAGTCGGACTTTCTGGACCGCATGACCCAGCGCTACTACGCCGAGTCGCATTTCGTAATTGCGGGCACCAGCGCCGGGGCCATGGCCATGTCGCACCTCATGATTCGGGGCGGCTCGGTACCCGATGCGCTGCTGAAAGGAGCCGTGAAAATTGGCATCGGGCTGGGCTTGCTGCCCGCCGCCATCATCGATTCGCACTTTGTGAAGCGCGGCCGCTTCGGGCGCCTCATCGAGTCGGTGGCCTTGCATCCCAAGCTCATCGGCATCGGGTTGGGCGAGGATACCGGCGTGCTCATCACCCAGGGAAATCTGGTTGAAACCATTGGCTCCAACCTGGTCATCATCCTGGATGGGCATTCCATTCAACACAACAACGCGGCCGCCGCCAAAAAGGGCACCGTGCTGTCCATCGAAAACGTGATCATGCACGTGCTGGCCAAGGGCAATGTATATGACATGCAAGCCCGGAAATTCTACGTGAGCAAGGAAGCGCAGGCCGCGCACGCGCTGGCGCACGAGGCGGCCGTTTCTTCTTCCGCAGCCTAAACAAGGGGGCGCGCGGCGTTCAGGCTTTCGAAGAAAGCCCGCTCATCCGGCTGATGAGCGGGCTTTTTTGCTACCTCTGCCACCGACAGTCGTAAGCAGCTTCACTCCTTATATAGAGCGCCACGGGCCCGATGCTCCGGCGCGGCCCTTTTTTCACGTTCAACTACTGTCGCCTCATGAATTACCGCAAGCTGGGAAAAACCGGATTATCTGTCTCTGAAATCAGCCTGGGCACCTGGCAGGTGGGTGGCAAGTGGGGCGAACCCTTCCGCCACGACAACGCCGACAACATCCTGAACGCCGCCGCCGACGCCGGCATCAACTTCATCGACACAGCCGACGTGTACGGCGACGGCGAGAGCGAAAAGGCCGTGGGCCGGCTCGTGCGCTCCCGCTCCGAACGCATTTACGTAGCTACCAAGTGCGGCCGCCGCCTGCAGCCCCACGTGGCCGAAGCGTACCAGCCGGCCGCGCTGCGCCAGTTTGTGGAGGACAGCCTGCGCAACATGCAGCTCGAAACCCTCGACCTCGTGCAGCTGCACTGCCCGCCTACGGAGGTGTATTACCGCCCCGAAATCTTTGGGCTATTCGACCGGCTGCGCGAAGAGGGCAAGATTCAGCACCTGGGCGTCAGCGTTGAGAAAGTGGAGGAAGGCCTCAAAGCCATGGAGTTTCCCAACGTGGCCACGGTGCAGCTCATCTTTAATATGTTTCGGCAGCGGCCGCCGGAGCTGCTGTTTCGGGAAGCCGCCCGCCGCGACATTGGCCTGATTGTGCGGGTACCGCTGGCCAGCGGCTTGCTGACGGGCAAGTTCACGGCCCAAACCAACTTTTCAGCCGAAGACCACCGCAACTTCAACCGCCAGGGCGAAGCCTTCGACAAAGGGGAAACCTTCTCGGGCGTGAACTATGCCACGGGCCTGGCCGCCGTGGAGGAGTTGAAGGCTGCTTTTCCGGGGCAGGAGCCGCTGGCGGCCTGGGCGCTCCGATGGGTACTCATGTTTGAGGAAGTGAGCTGCGTAATTCCCGGGGCCTCCCGCCCCGAGCAGCTGCGCGCGAACCTGCAGGCCGCCGACCTGCCCGCCCTCACTCCCGAGCAAATGCAGGCAGTGCGCGCGGTTTACGACCGTAGCATCCGGCCGCTGGTGCATCAGTTGTGGTAGGCTGATTTATTGGCCACTGATATTTGTTCCTAATGCCCATGCCTGACGGCACGCTACTGCTCATTGACGATGAACCGCTTCTGCGCCAGGCCATTGCCCGTATGCTGGAGCTGGAAGGCTACACCGTACTCCAGGCCCCCGACGCTCGCCGCGGCCTGGAAACCCTGCGCGAGCACGCCACTGACATCCTGGTAATTCTCTCGGATGTGAGGCTGCCCGCCGGCGGCGGCCTCGACCTGCTGCCCCGCTACAAAGCCCTCGCCCCCTTAGCCGAAGTGGGGCTGGTGACTGCCTACGGCACCATTCCGGACGGCTTGCGGGCGATGAAGGAAGGTGCCTTCGACGACCTCCTACGGGCGACTCGGACGACCAGCTCATCGTGGTGGTAGACCGCGCCGCTGAAAAAGCCCGCCTTCAGCGCCGCGTGGCCGATTTGGAGAAAAAGGTGGGGGCGCAATATGATTTTGATTCAATGATTGGGCACTCGGCTGGGCTGGAGCAAGCCAAAAAGATGGCCCAGCGTACGGCGCCTACCGATAGTACCGTGCTAGTGGAAGGGCCCACCGGCGCGGGTAAGGAGCTGTTTGCACAGGCCATCCACCAGCCCAGCGCGCGCCGCAGCTAGCCATTCGTGACCCTTAACTGTTCGGCCTTCACAAAGGATTTGCTCGAATCGGAGCTATTCGGCTATAAGAAAGGGGCCTTGGATGACGTTTCTGGCCATTGCCGCCGGCTACCACGGCCTACGGAAGATGGCCCAGGCCTTTAGCCGCTACTTTAGCCCGCTGGCGCAAGCCGGGGACTGGGTGGCCGGCGACGGGCAAAGTCTGCGCTCGACGGTGCAAGACGCGCACACGACCCGACAAAGCGTTGCCTCAGTGGGGAGCTTGTACTGCCAACGCACAGCGACAACCCGCTCACCGCCAAATTTATCGCCGAAGCCAAGCCTAAGGACAAGATGCAGTACATCCGCGCCGAGCAGCAGTTGGGAGAGCTGGTAGCCATAATGGGCGACGGCACCAACGACGCCCTGACCCTGGCCGCCAAAGAGGCCGGCAACATGGTCGACCTCGACAACGACCCGACCAAGCTTATTGAAGTAGTCGAAATTGGTACGCGGCTGCTGATGACGCGCGGCACGCTCACCACGTTTAGCATCGCCAACGACGTGGCCAAATACTTCGCCATTGTGCCGGCGCTGTTCATGGTGGCCATCCAGGTCCTGGGCGCGCTTAATGTAATGGGCCTGAAATCGCCGCAGTCGGCTATTCTCTCGGCCGTGATTTTCAACGCCCTCATCATCCCGGCGCTGGTGCCGCTGGCGCTCAAGGGCGTGGCCTACAAGCCGGTGGGCGCGTCGGCCCTGCTCCGTCGCAACCTGCTGATTTACGGCCTGGGCGGGGTCATAGTGCCCTTTATCGGTATCAAGATTCTTGATTTGATTGTCGGGGTGTTTTTGTAAATGAACGCACGATGGCGCGGGGCGCACGATGGCGCGGGGCTCCAGCCCCGTGCTCACTACTGGTGGGC
>JAYSZD010001045.1:0-6452 GCA_043738185.1 Hymenobacter sp.
CCTCGGGGGGAGGAGGGGGGGGCGGCGGCTTGGTCTCGTCCAGGGGCGGTGCTTCCATCAGCACGTTCTCCTGCAGATTCTTCGGCGGCTCCTTCGGCATCTTATCTTTCAGATACTGCGAAATGAGCGGAAAAGAAATCAGTAGCAGGAACACGGCTGTGGCAATAATCAGTGCCCGCGTAACGTGCCGCTGATACAAGCGACGCAGCACGTATGCCCCGTATGCCTTGTTGCGGCCTTCAAAAACGATGTCGTTCAGGCTAGCCTTGGCAATTTGCGTGTTATCCATCATAACCCTGATTCTTTAATAAGGTCCACATCTTCTTTCGGAACCTTTACCAGCGCATACTTTTTCTGGTTTGTGATGTTCATCTCGTCCAGAATATCCACCATGTTCTTATACTTGGCGTCTTCAGTAGGCTTGATAAGAATGATAGGCTCCGGCTGCTGGCGCTGGCGCGTCATAATGATATCACGAATACCATTGGCCGAAAAGTTAGTGACCTTCAGTTCTGGCTTCGGTACGGTGGGGTCGTTCGGCGTATTCATGCCGTAGTAGTAGTAGGCCTTGTTATCCTTGCCTAGAAGGATTGTCATGGCCTGCGAATTCTTGATTTTGGTATCCTCGACGTCGTCGGTCTTTTTTACCGGCATCGTGAGCTGCATCACATTCGGCTTGGCGAAGGTGGTGGTAAGCATGAAGAAAGTAAGCAGCAAAAAGGCCAAGTCCACCATTGGTGTCATGTCGATTCGAGTCGACATTTTTTTGGCCCGCTTCTTCCCACCTTTCCCACCGGAATCGGCTTTTCCTTGAATTTCTCCCATGGGATTTAATGAAGTGAATAGACTGGGGAATGAGTTCGAACAGTCCGCTCGGGTTTACTGAGCAGTGGCGACGGGCTTGTTCTCCAGGTCCGTAATGAGGTTGAAACGGTTGATGTCGCGTTCCTGCAGTAGTTTGATTACTGCCTGAACAGTTGGTACATCGGCATTGCCATCGCCTTTGATAGCAATGTAAGTGGGCTTTTTGAATAGTGCCTGATTAGCCCGCCGCGCTTCAAGAACCCAGTCAATAAGCTGGTTGTTAAGTGAGTCGATGGGAATGCCAGGCTGCTGAGAATTCAATTGCTTACGTTCCTCTTTGTCCACATCCAAATAAGAACCGAGTTGGTTAATGGGAAGACCAATGTTGGGCAGGTTGCCAAATTCCTTAGCCTGTGCCGCGGTGAAGTTGACGCCGTATTTGGCAGCCACCCGTTGCAGGGCTTGAATTTTGGTCTTTGTATCATCAACCCCAAAAAATACCCGCTTTTTGGCGTCAATGGTCAGCGTAATGACATTGCTCTCAGGTAATTTAATTTCCGATATAGACGATGGCGTGTCCACTACCACGGTTTCTTCGGGAGCAAACTTGGTGGTGAGCATGAAGAACGTCACCAGCAAGAAGGCCAGGTCCACCATCGGCGTCATATCGAGGGACGGCGAGGTACGGTGCGGTTTTACTTTAGGCATTGCGAGGTGGGATTAAAAGGGGGCAATTCGTTCTGTTCTCCTGAACGAAACGAATCGCCCCGCATTTTAGTGCATCAGTGAAAGACGGAAATTAAACCGTCCGAACCGGCTGACCTGCGTTGGCATTGCTACCGTGCTGGCTGGCGAAGGTCTGAATGATGCTGAAGCCCGCCTCGTCGATGCTGTACGTCAGTTCGTCAATTTTGCTGGTGAAGTAGTTGTAGGCTACAATGGCCAAGGCCGAAGTACCGATACCGAGGGCCGTGTTAATCAAGGCTTCCGAGATACCGTTTGCCAGGGCTACGGCGTCAGGGCTACCGGCCTGCGCCAGTGCGGCGAAGGCGTTAATCATGCCGAATACGGTGCCGAGCAGACCCGTCAACGTGGCGATGGAAGCCAGGGTCGAAATGATAACCAGGTTTTTCTCCAGCATGGGCAATTCCAGCGCCGTGCTCTCTTCAATTTCCTTCTGGATGGCAAGTACGCGCTGGTCGGTGGCCATGTTGGTTTCGCGCGACATCTCGTTGTATTTCAGCAAAGCGGCTTTCACCACATTAGCTACCGAGCCTTTCTGCTGGTCGCAGGCCACGAGGGCGCCATTGATATCGTTGGCGTTGAGCTTCTGGCGCACGGTGCGAACGAAGGACTCAATGCTCTTGGTGCCTTTGGCTTTGCCAATGGTCAGCATGCGCTCAATGGAAAAAGTGATTACCATCAGCAGCATCGACATCAGGACGGGCACTACGAAACCGCCCTTGTAAACTATACCCAAGTAATCACCGGGCAACGGGTTCAACTTGTTATCACCACCCTGAAAGTGGCTGCCGTTACCAAAGACATATTTGTAAACGATGACGCTAACAATAAAGGCTAGGATGATAACCACGATTGAGAACAGCGAGTTACCACCGCTGCTTTGGGCTTCGGCTTTGGCGGCCGGTGCGGCGGGCCGTGGGCTCGTATTCATGGCATTTTTCTGTTCCATTGTTCTGGAGTGTTTGGGTTTATTGTGTGAAGTAGTTGAATTGAGTGGGTAAAGAAAAAGCTAAAATTTGATTGGAGGTCAGCCCGCGACAAAAATACAATCGATAATCCCTTAGTTTAAAGGGACTGGAATAGCACTTATCGAAGGCCAGCCTGGTCACCCTAATGCATTAGCTGGGCAAACCTAACCAAAAAGCACGGCCTGTCCAAAGAAAATCTGGCCGAGGCCAGCAGAAAAGGTTTGGGCAAATGCGGTAAACACGACAATACTAATCAGCGGTGGGGAGTTGGGAAGCGTGCTGTTTGGCTTGTTCCCAATACACGTCCATCTGGGCCAGTGTGAGGTCGGTCAGGCTTTCGCCATTGGCCGCGGCGGCCGACTCCAAGAACTGAAACCGCCTGATAAACTTGCGGTTGGTGCGTTCTAATGCTTCCTCCGGATTGATGCCCGCGAACCGGGCAAAGTTGACCAATGAGAACAACAAATCACCAAATTCATCGGCGGCTTTCTCCGCGTTCATTCGCTCGGGCTGCCCGTGGCTGTACTCCTCGCCAAACTCACCTAATTCTTCTTGTACTTTTTCCCACACTTGCGCGGGCTCTTCCCAATCGAACCCGGCGTCACGGGCTTTTTCCTGAATGCGCATGGCTTTCACCAAAGCCGGTAGTGAGGTGGGCACGCCACCCAGCACGCCGTTGGTATTGCCCTTTTCCTTCAGTTTGAGTTGTTCCCAATTCCGCTTCACGGCTTCTTCGTCATCGGCCCGCACATCGCCGTAAATGTGCGGGTGGCGGTAAATGAGCTTTTCGCACTGGGCGTTGAGCACATCGGCGATGTCGAAAGCACCTTTTTCGGCAGCGATGCGGGCGTAAAAAATCAGGTGCAGCATTACGTCACCCAGTTCCTTTTTCAGGTCCGGTAAATCTTCGCGCAGAATAGCGTCGCTGATTTCGTAGGTTTCCTCAATAGTGAGGTGACGCAGGCTTTGCAGGGTTTGCTTTTTATCCCAGGGGCATTCGGTGCGGAGGCGGTCCAGTACGTCGAGCAAGCGGCCAAATGCTTCGAGTTGCGCCGGTCGCCGGTCGCTGCCAAGCAGGACGGTGGGAGCAGAAAGAGTGTTTTCCATTCTTCCAAAGATAAATGCAGCGTCGGCAACCGGGCGCCAGTGCCTAAATTTGTCCTTTCAAAAATTCTACTCTGTGACTCTTATAAAATCAATCTCCGGCATTCGCGGCACCATTGGCGGGCCCGTTGGCCAAGGCCTGACGCCGCTCGACGTGGTGAAGTATGCCGCCGCTTATGGCACGTGGGTGAAAACCCAGGCCACCGAAAGCAAGCTTATTATTATTGGCCGGGATGCCCGGATTTCGGGTGAAATGGTGAGCCGGCTCGTGGCCGCTACCTTACAAGGACTGGGCCTGGATGTGTGCGACCTGGGCCTGAGCACGACGCCTACGGTGGAAATGGCGGTGCCTGCCAAGAAAGCTGCCGGCGGCATCATCCTTACTGCCTCGCACAACCCCAAGCAGTGGAATGCCTTAAAGCTACTGAATGCCCACGGCGAATTTATCTCGGAGACCGACGGACAGCAGGTGCTGGCCCTAGCCGAAAGCGAGGACTTCGACTTTGCTGCTGTAACCAAGCTCGGCCAATACACTACCGATAACACGTTTCTCAAAAAGCACATCAAAGCCATTCTGGCCCTGCCGTTGGTGGACGTGGAAGCCATCCGGGCCCGTAATTTTCGGGTAGTGGTGGATGCCGTGAATTCGTCGGGCGGTTTTGTCGTGCCGCAGCTGCTGGAAGCGTTGGGTGTGACAACGATTGAGAAGCTGCATTGCGAGCCCACCGGCGACTTTGCCCACAACCCGGAGCCCTTGCCCGAGCACCTGCGCGACATTGCTAAGGTGCTGGAAAAAGGTGGCTTCGACGTGGGCATCGTAGTGGACCCCGACGTGGACCGCCTAGCTTTGGTGAGTGAAAACGGGGAAATGTTTGGTGAAGAATACACGCTGGTGGCCGTGGCCGACTACGTGCTGAAAACTCTGGGCGGCGGCAATACCGTGAGCAACCTGAGTAGCACCCGCGCCCTACGCGACGTTACTGAGAAAGCCGGCGGCCAGTACGCCGCTGCCGCTGTTGGCGAGGTGAACGTGGTGACCAAAATGAAGGAGACCAACGCCGTAATTGGGGGCGAAGGCAACGGTGGCATCATCTATCCCGAACTACACTACGGGCGTGATGCCTTGGTGGGTATCGCGCTATTTCTGACGCACCTGGCCAAGTCGGGCCTCAACATGAGCCGGCTGCGCAGCTCGTATCCCAGCTATTTTATCTCCAAAAATAAAATTGAGCTTACTGCGGAAATTGATACCGATGACGTACTGGCCAAGATGGAGCAGCGCTACGCCAAGCAGCCGGTAAACACAATTGATGGCGTTAAGATTGAGTTTGACAAGGAGTGGGTGCACCTGCGCAAATCCAACACCGAGCCCATCATCCGCATCTATGCCGAATCCGACTCCAACTCCAAGGCGGATTATCTGGCCCAGAAAATTATCGGCGACATCAAAGAAATTATTGCAGTGAAATCTTAGCGCCTCCGTGCTCCGCACCGGGGCGCATGCGCCGTCGGTAGCCCTAGCACAATGGGTGCGGGTTGGTTTCGGCTAAATGCCGGACGTTTGCATCAGCCACATCATAGAACTGCCGGGCGCACCCACGTTCGGCATGTTCTGTTCTTACCCCACAACATGACAAACCCTGCTGCCCCTGCCTTTGTCTATTTTGACAACGCTGCTACCACGCCGCTCGACCCCGAGGTGCTGGAAGCCATGTTGCCCTTCCTGAGCCAGCACTACGGTAACCCCAGCAGCCTGCACGGGCCGGGCCGGCAGGTGCGCGCTGCCATTGAAAATGCCCGCAAAACCGTAGCGCACCTCCTCAATGCCGCGCCGGCCGAGATTTCGTTCACCAGCGGTGGCACTGAGGCTAATAACTATGCCGCGTTCGGTAGTATTCGCACGCTGGGGCTCAAGCACGCCATTACCTCGCGGCTGGAGCACCATGCCGTGCTGCACCCGTTGCAAGTACTGGCCAAAGCCGGAGAAATTGAGCTGCATTACCTAAAGCACGACGCCCAAGGCAGTTTTGACCTGACTCATCTGGAAGAATTATTGGCGGGCCAATCGCGCACATTCGTGAGTCTGATGCACGCCAACAACGAAATCGGGAATTTGAATGACATCGAAGCAATTGGGGAAATATGTGCCCGGCACGAAGCCGTTTTCCATACCGATACGGTGCAGACGATGGGCCACTACCGGCACGACGTGCAGCGGCTGAAAAACCATTTTCTGGTGGGCTCGGCCCATAAGTTTCATGGGCCCAAAGGAGTGGGCTTTCTTTATACCCGCAGCGGCTTGCAGGTAAGCCCGCTCATTCACGGCGGCTCGCAGGAGCGTAACGTGCGTTCGGGCACCGAGAATGTGTACGGCATTGTGGGCCTGGCCAAAGCCCTGGAAATTGCCGTGCGGGATTTGGTGGCACACCAGGCGCACGTGCAAGGACTGAAAGACCGGTTCATTGCCCATCTCCGGGCCGAAATCGAAGACGTGCAGTTCAACGGCTGCTCGGTGGTGGCCGAGAAAAGCTTGTACACGGTGTTGAGCGTGAGTTTACCATCGTCGGCCATCAACGAAATGCTATTATTCAACCTCGACATTAGCCGGGTGGCGGCTTCGGGCGGTTCGGCCTGTACCAGCGGGGCGCAGGCCGGCTCCCATGTGCTGGAAGCACTGGGCTGCGACCCTGGCCGAGCCACCGTGCGCTTCTCGATGAGCAAGATGAATACTGCCGCCGAAGTTGATTACGCGGTGGCACAGCTGGCCAAGCTGTATCGTCCGGTAGCGGTATAGTTGCAAGAAAAAGCAAGTTTCAACGGCGCTTGCCTGCA
>JAYSZD010001046.1:0-6449 GCA_043738185.1 Hymenobacter sp.
AACTGTAGCAACCCCAGCCTCTGGGGCCGCCGCTGAAAAACGGAAGCCGCTTCGGAAACGAGGCGGCTTCCGTTGTTTGGCGCCCAACCGAAAAATACGTTGCACACCATACTGAGTGAAGTCGACGCAGTTCAGCACGACCGGTTTCGCTGAGTCAAACAGCTTCTTTGGCTGATGCGCGCCCTGAACCTTCACCGCCGCCGATTGTAGCATTAGCGCCCATTATCGCGCTTGTTATGCCCACCACCGCCCCCGAATGCCTGCTTCTTTTTCCCCACCAGCTCTACCGCGAGCACCCGGCCCTGCAGCCCGGTCGGCCGGTGGCGCTGCTGGAAGAAAATCTCTACTTCACTCATTTTCAGTTTCATCAGCAGAAGCTGGTGTTGCATCGGGCCAGTATGCGGGCCTACCGGCAGCAGCTCGAAGCCCAGGGCTTCGCCTGCGATTACGTGGAGGCTCGGCAGCCCACGGCCGACGTGCGCCAGTGGATTGCCGCCGCCGCCGCCGCCGGCCTGCGCCAGCTGCACGTCATCGACCCGGTGGACGACTGGCTGAGCCGGCGCATCACCGCCGCCGCCAGAAAAGCCGGAATCAGCCTCACGGTGCACCCGAGCCCGAATTTCCTAAATGAGATGACTGCGGCCAACGCCTTTTTCGATGGCCGCAAGAAGTATTTCCAGACCGATTTTTACGTGGCCCAGCGCAAGCAGCGCCGGCTGCTGCTGGAGCCCGATGGTCAGCCCACCGGCGGTAAATGGACGTTCGACACCGAGAACCGCGCGAAATTTCCCAAGGGGGAAACCGTGCCCGTGCTGTTGTGGCCCGCGCCAACGGCGGAGGTTGCCGAAGCCATTGCCTACGTCGAAACCCACTTTTCGGACCACTACGGCCGGGCCCGCGACTTTCGCTACCCCACCACCCATGCGGCGGCCGAGGCCTGGCTGGCGGATTTTTTGCAGCAGCGGCTGGCCAAATTCGGGGTGTACGAGGATGCCCAGGTGGCCCGCGAGCCGGTGCTCTACCACGCGCTGCTCACGCCGATGCTCAACATCGGTCTGCTCAACCCGCAGCAGATTGTGGAGGCCACGCTCGCCCACGCCGCCCGGCACGAGGTGCCGCTGAACTCGCTGGAAGGCTTTTTGCGCCAGATTGTGGGCTGGCGAGAGTTCATCCGCATCGTGTACGAGCGGGAGGGACGCAAGCAGCGCACCCGCAATTTCTGGGGCTTCGAGCGCAAGATTCCGAAGCAGTTCTGGACCGGCACCACGGGCATCGGGCCGGTGGATATCGTGATAAAAAAAGCCTTGGCTGGCGGCTACAACCACCACATCGAGCGACTCATGGTGCTGGGCAACTTCATGCTGCTCTGCGAGTTCGACCCTGATGAGGTGCACCGCTGGTTTATGGAAATGTACATCGACGCCTACGACTGGGTGATGGTGCCCAACGTGTACGGCATGACCCAATTCGCCGACGGCGGCCTGATGACGACCAAGCCCTACATCAGCGGCAGCAACTACCTGCTGAAAATGGGCGACTGGCCCAAAGGCGACTGGCAGGCCACCTGGGACGGCCTGTTTTGGCGCTTCATGCACGTCAACCGCGACTTTTTTACGCAGAACCCGCGCCTGGGCATGCTGGTGTCCACCTTCGATAAGATGAGCGAGGCCAAGCGCGATGCCCACCTGGCGCACGCCGAGGCCTTTCTGGCGCAGCTCGATGCCTGGAATGAGTAGTTAAAACTTCGCTGGTGCACGTCACCGACGCGCCGTTTTTACCTTTGGCGTATCATGATTCAATACCGAGCCCTTCTTCGCCAAATTCTCGACACCGGCACCGTGAAAACCGACCGCACGGGCACGGGCACGCTGTCCATCTTCGGCCCGCAGATGCGGTTCAATCTGGCCGAGGGCTTCCCGCTGGTAACCACCAAAAAGGTGCATCTGAAGAGCATCATTCACGAACTGTTGTGGTTTCTCAAGGGCGACACCAACAATCATCTGCTGGAGAAGGAAGGCGTGAAAATCTGGCGCGAATGGGCGCGGGAAGACGGCTCGCTGGGCCCCGTCTACGGCAAGCAGTGGCGACGCTGGGAGCAGGTTGAACTGGTGGTGCCCCGCCAGTTTGAGGTGCCGCCCACCCCGTGGCAGGCGGGGCTGATTGCGGGGGTTGGCCGCAACTCCCTGGCCGAAAGCCGCCAGACGCCCGCCCTGATGCAGCTGTACGCTACCTGGAACGAAATGCTGCACCGCTGCTATGATGTCCGCAAAAAGAGCTACGCAGAATACGGTGGCCAGGGCATCTTCGTCGATGCCCGCTGGCACGAGTTTGCCACCTTCGTAGCGGATGCCTACAAGCTTCCGAATGGCTTGCTAAAGGAAGCATTCCCCGGTGATTATGAGCTGGACAATGACTACTACGCCACCAACAAATACGGCCCGGATACCTGCCTTTGGCTTACCCGCAAAGAGCAGAACATTAATACCCGACGCGGCCGGGCGGTGAAAGCTACGGCTCCCTGGGGCGACTCGGCGGTGGTAATGGATGTGGCGGGCCTGTGCCAAGACCACGAGCTGGACGAATCGACGGTTTATAAATGCCTGCGGGGCGACCGGGCCGCGCACAAAGGCTGGCAGTTTGAGGTCCTGGATACCAACGGCTTAGTGCCCCGACTCCGGTTGCACGACCAGATACGGCAGGCCATTGCTGAAATCCGCCTGCGTCCGGATTCGCGCCGCATCATCGTTAGCGCCTGGAACGTGGCCGACCTGCCACGAATGCGCCTCCAGCCTTGCCACGCCCTGTTCCAGTTCTACGTGGCCGATGGCAAGCTCTCCTGCCAGCTCTACCAGCGCTCAGCCGATGTGTTTTTGGGCGTGCCCTTCAACATTGCCAGCTACGCGCTGCTCACCCTCATGGTGGCCCAGGTAACGGGCCTGCAGCCCGGCGAATTCATCTGGACCGGTGGCGACACGCACTTATATTCTAACCACCTCGAGCAAGCTAGGCTGCAGCTGCAACGCGCGCCGCATGCGCTGCCCCGGATGCGGATAAACCCGGAGGTGACGGATATTTTCGGGTTTCAGTACGAGGACTTTACGTTAGAAAATTATGAGCCCTGGCCGGCAATAAAAGCGCCGGTTGCCGTTTAGCATGCAGAGGAACCCCGCTTATCCTTGAATCTATGAAAACAGTGTTATCAACAGCCCTAGTATTTGCCTCCTGGGCCGCTTATGCACAAAGGGGGGAAGTGTATGCGGCTCCCGGAATGGCTGTTCGGCTATCAAACCCTGCCTCTGCTCCAATAAGCAAACCAAAAGAATTAGCACCTCCGGTTGCCATATTACCCCGATACTGGCGTAGCAGGGAAAATTCGGTTATAAATGCTGGCAATGCACAACTTTTTTATTTCATTCAATACAATACCAAGTACCCCGCAGTTGCGAAGAGTATTGAATTTGAAGGGAAAATATATATCCGGACAGTTATAGGAGCTTCGGGTGAGCCAGCAGAAATTGAGGTTGTTAACCGGTACAAGGCGGTAGCTCACCAACAGGATGCCCTCAATTCATTGGAAATTGAATCGATGCGAATTGTGCGGGCAATGAGGTTTAAACCCCAAACAGGAATTGCCGATACCATTGTTATTCCAATGATTTATAGGCTTCCGTAGCCCAAAATGCTGTCGTCAGGTGAGCTAAAATTCGAAGATTGAATCTTAGTAATTATGCGAAAGGAGGCTGCGTTTGCTGTAAACGCAGCATCGGCCGCTAGCAATTCCTCTTGCCAAAAAAGCCCTTCCCGGCAGTCCATGCCCGCCGCCCGCGCCGCCCGCAGCACCTGCGCCCTTCGCACGCCCGCTACGCAGCCGCTGGCCAGCGAAGGCGTGAACAGTACGCCGTCCTTCATCCAGAAAATAGCCGCCGCGCCCGCTTCCGCCACATGTCCGTGGGTATCACACAGAATGATTTCATCGAGCCCGCGCTGCTCCCGCTCGTGGGCGGCCCGCACGTAGAGCCACGCCTGTGGGCCCTTGCAAAAGCTCAGCGGAGAATAAACGGAATGGGTTTCGAGCGCAAAATCAGCTTTTGCAATGGGAGATTTATCGGCTGCAAACGGCTCGGCGGTGGCTAGCCAGTCGGCGGTGTCGGTGGTGGGCGTGTAGCGGCCGCCGCCGGCGCGCCAGAGCTGCAGGCGCAGGCGGGCGGCGGGCAGCCCATTGGCCTGGGCGAGGCGGGCCAGCGTGGCTTCCAGGGCTTCGGCGGTAGCCAGGGCCTCGGGCAGCGTGAGGTAGAGGGCGGCGGCGGTCTGCTGCATGCGGGCCAGGTGGTCGGCGGCGAGGCGCAGGCGGCCGGCGGCAAACACCAGGGTTTCAAAGAAGCCGTCGCCAAAGGCTAGGCCCCGGTTGGGCAGGGGCAGCCCAAAGCCGGCCTCCACCACCAGCGCACCATTGTAAAGAAGCTGTTTAGTCATAATACTCCCACAAAATCCGATAACTCCGACTAATCCGATATATCCGCAGTTCAGACAAGCATAAATTTCTTGCCCGGCAGCGCCCGCACCACGCCCCGAAACTCCAGCCCCAGCAGCAGCGAGGCCACGGCGTAGATGGGCAGCTGGGTTTTCCAGGCCAGCTCGTCCATTTGTTCTTCGCGGCTGGCCGTCCCGGCCAGCACGGTGATGAGGGCAAACTCATCGCCCGTAAAATCATCGGCTGAATAGGAGGGCGTGGGCTTGAACTTGCCGGTTTGGTGCAGGGCTTCGTCCCAGTTCAGGAGCTGTTCCAGGTCGCGCGGTTCGGCGTAGAGGGCGGCTTTGTTGTCACGAATCAGCGCATTGCAGCCTTCCGACGCCACCGAGCCCAGGTTGCCGGGCACGGCCAGCACGTCGCGGTCGTAGCTCAGGGCCAGTTCGGCGGTGATGAGGGCGCCGCCTTTGATGGCCGCTTCCACCACCACAGTGCCATCTGCCAGGCCCGCGATAATGCGGTTGCGGGCCGGAAAGTTGTAGCGGTCAGGCGGCGTGCCGAAGGGGAATTCAGTGAGTAGGCCGCCTTGTTCGCGCATCTTCTCGGCCGTTTTTTGGTGGGTGTGCGGGTAGATGCGGTCCAGTCCGGTGGCCATCACGCCCACGGTTTCCAGTCCTTCCTGCAAAGCGGCGCGGTGCGCAATGATGTCGATGCCGTAGGCCAGGCCGCTCACCACGAGGGGCCGGTGGGGCAGCAGGCCTTGCACAATGCGTTCGGTTTGTTCGCGGCCGTAGTCGGTGTTTTTGCGCGTGCCCACCAGGGCCACAGTTTTGGGCGCGTTCAGGTCGGCCGTGCCCTGATAGTAGAGAATGGCGGGCGCGTCGGGCAGCAGCTTGAGGCGGCTGGGAAAGCGCTTGCTGGTGTAAAAGAGGATTTCTACCCCGTCTTTTTCGGCCTTTTTCAAGTCGGCCTCGGCCTTGCGAAACGCGGCTTCGCGGTCCTTGCCGGTGAGGATGGCCACGGTGGCCGCGCCCACGCCCGGAATGCGGCGCAGCTTGCCGGGCGGCATCATGAGCACGTTTTTGGCGGCGCCGCCGTAGCTCATCAGCTGCCGCGTGAGCTGCGGGCCGATGCCGGGGAGTAGCGTAAGGGCCAGCTCGTGGAAGAGGGTTTCGGAAGTGGTAGAAGCCGGCATGGAAGATTATGCGGCCGTGTCGGGTTCCGCCTTGCCGGCCGCTTCCACCTCTTTCTTCAGGCTCATCAAAAAGGCCCGCACCTTCTCCAGGCTTTGCACCACGTCAATTTTTTCCTTGAGCTGCGGGCCTTTTTGCTTGAGCATGTCGCGGGCGCCGGGAATGGTGTAGCCGCGTTCCTTCACCAGGTGGTAGATGGTGCGGAACACCTCAATGTCCTGCGGGGTGTAGAGGCGGTTGCCTTTTTTGCTGCGGCGGGGGCGCAACTCGTCGAATTCCGTCTCCCAGAAGCGCACCAGCGACTCGGCCACCTTGAACTGAGCGGCCACCTCGCCGATGGTAAAGTACTGTTTCTCGATGCTGCGCTCTTTATAGGGCATATGGCTACCTTTGCTTTTCAGCCGAAAAGTACCTAAAAAAACCGCATTCGCTGCCAATCCGGCCGCGTTGTCCTCCTTGTTTATGCCGCTCCCCACCGCCACCGCTGTCCGCCAGCAATTTCTTGATTTCTTCGCCTCCAAGGGCCACCACATCGTGCCCTCGGCCCCCATCGTGGTGAAAGACGACCCCACGCTGCTGTTCATCAACAGCGGCATGGCGCCGTTCAAGGATTATTTTCTGGGCAACAAGCCCGCGCCCTACAAGCGCATTGCCGACACCCAAAAGTGCCTGCGCGTGAGCGGCAAGCACAACGACCTGGAGGAAGTGGGCTACGACACCTACCACCACACCATGTTCGAGATGCTCGGCAACTGGTCGTTTGGTGACTATTTCAAGAAGGACGCCAT
>JAYSZD010001047.1:0-6444 GCA_043738185.1 Hymenobacter sp.
CAGGTGCTGATGGAGTTGTTCAAGGAGGCCGGCGTGCCCGACGGCGTAATTAACCTAGTGTATGTGGACGGCCCCACGGCCGGCGACGTCATTTTCGCGCACCGCGACTTTGCGGGCATCCACTTCACCGGTTCTACCGGCGTATTCCAGAACATCTGGCAGACCATCGGCCAGAACATTGCCGGCTATAAGTCCTACCCGCGCATTGTGGGCGAAACCGGTGGCAAAGACTTCATCCTGGCCCACCGCTCGGCCCATCCCAAAGCCGTAGCCGTGGGCATGAGCCGGGGCGCGTTTGAGTACCAGGGCCAGAAATGCTCGGCGGCTTCCCGCGTGTACCTGCCCTCCAACACGGCCGACGAAATCCTCGGTTACGTGAAGGAAGACCTCGCCTCGTTCAAAATGGGCGATGTGGAAGACTTCAGTAACTTCATCAACGCCGTTATCGACGAGAAGTCGTTCGATAAGCTGGCCAAATACATCGACGCCGCCAAGGCCGACCCGAACGCCGAAATCATTGCCGGCGGTGGCTACGACAAGTCGAAGGGCTATTTCATCGAGCCCACGATTATCCTCGCCAAAGACCCAAAATACGTGACCATGTGCGAGGAGCTGTTCGGCCCCGTGCTCACGGTGCACGTCTATGACGCCGACAAGTTTGAGGAAGCGCTGGACCTGGTGGACAGCACTTCGCCCTACGCCCTCACCGGCGCCGTGTTTGCGCAGGACCGGTACGCCATCGACCTGGCCAGCAAGCGCCTGCAGAACGCGGCCGGCAACTTCTACATCAACGACAAGCCCACCGGCGCCGTGGTAGGCCAGCAGCCTTTCGGTGGCGCCCGCGCCTCCGGCACCAACGACAAAGCCGGCTCATCGCTCAACCTTATTCGCTGGGTGTCGCCCCGCGCCATCAAGGAAACCTTCGTACCCGTGACGGACTACCGCTACCCCTTCCTGGGCGCCGAGCCCGCCGAGGACCTGAACCGCGACAAAGGCTTGTAATCGCAAAGGCCCGCTTCCGAAATGAAGCGGGCCTTTTTGCTTCTTACAGGCTGACTGCTCCCCAACATTGCGCCCCAAGCCCGTGGGCGCTACCTTTGCCCTTCAGCGCCCGTGAGGCCTGTTTGCTATATAATTGACCACTATGTACCTAGCCCTGCCCGTCAACGGTTACCAGCCTGCCGATTACCTGCCCATCCTCATTCAGTTCGGGTTAGCGCTGGCATTCGTGGCCTTTGCCATGATTGTTTCCCACCTCGTGGGCCCCAAGCGCACGAGCGCCGTGAAGGATGCTTCCTTTGAGTGCGGCATCGAGTCCGTGGGTAATGCCCGTGCTCCCATTTCGGTGAAATACTTCCTCACGGCCATTGTTTTTGTATTGTTCGATGTGGAAGTCATCTTCATGTACCCATGGGCGGTGAACTTCCGGGCTCTGGGCAACGACGGTTTCATTGCCATGATACTGTTCATGTTCTTTCTGCTGGCGGGCTTTCTGTACATCATTAAAAAAGGCATCCTGCGCTGGAATGAGGCGTAATCCGGCCAAACTTTTGCCGCTTGGCTGGTGTTGGTTACTGAGCCGATAGGCCTCCAAATCTGACTTTTATATGATGGATACCCGCGTTCCGGAAATTAAAACGGTTGAAGCCCCCGATGGCGTTGAAGGCGCCGGCTTCTTTGCCACTTCGCTGGAGAAAGTGGTAGGCATGGCCCGCGCCAACTCGCTCTGGCCCTTGCCTTTCGCTACTTCCTGCTGCGGCATCGAGTTCATGGCAACCATGGGTTCGCACTACGACATCTCGCGCTTCGGCTCCGAGCGGCCCAGCTTCTCGCCCCGTCAGGCCGATTTGTTGATGGTGATGGGCACCATTGCCAAAAAAATGGCCCCCATCGTGAAGCAGGTATATGAGCAGATGGCCGAGCCCCGCTGGGTGCTGGCCATGGGCGCCTGCGCCTGCTCGGGTGGCATTTTCGACTCGTACTCGGTGCTGCAGGGCATCGACCGCATCATTCCGGTCGACGTGTACGTGCCTGGCTGCCCGCCCCGCCCCGAGCAGGTGATTGACGGTCTGATGCGCGTGCAGGATTTAGCCCGTAACGAATCCTTCCGCCGCCGAAATGCGCCGGAGTACCAGGCCTTGCTCGAATCTTACAACATCAAATAAGTAGCTGTTAGCCATTAGCTGTTAGCTGTTAGCTCCTTCGGGCAATCAGCTTTTCGGCTCGAAAGAAAAGCTAACAGCTAGCAGCTTACAGCTAATAGCTAAAAAATGACTCCAGAATCTGCCGCCGCTCCCGAAGTCGCTGTTGCCGAAGACCCGATAAAGGTCCAGAATGCACGGTTGCTGTCTTTGCTGCACCAGCTGTTTGGCGAGGACGCGTTTACCGATGTGGAGGAGCAATACGGCCTGCTGTCGGTGACAACCACGCGGGAGCGCATCCACGGCATCATTGCCGGCCTGCAGCAGGACCAGCAACTCAAGCTGAACTTCCTGACCACGATGTGCGGCATCAACTACCCGGAAAACGAAGGCCGGGAGTTAGGCATGATTTACCACCTGCATAGCCTGACGCAAAACATCCGGTTGCGCCTGAAAATCTTCTTCCCCGTAGCCGACCCAGTGGTGCCTACGTTGAGTAACCTCTACGCTGCGGCTAACTGGATGGAGCGCGAAGCATATGATTTTTACGGTGTTATCTTCACCGGCCACCCCAATCTCATTCGCATTCTCAACGTGGAGGACATGGACTACCATCCCATGCGGAAGCAATATCCACTCGAAGACGGCACTCGCGAAGACAAAACCGACCTGTTTTTTGGCCGGTAATATTCTCAGTAATCCTCAATTAATCTGACACATAAATCCCCCCAAGTCGTCAGGCTCCCCCTCTCCTCAAGGAGAGGGGGCCGGGGGGTGAGGTTATGGCAGTAAACGACACGCTGGAAGGCACCCACAAAATACACGAAGAGGCCGCCGCCCAGCGCCACGGCCAACTCGTGCCCCTGCTCAACGACTTCAGCCAGGAGCTGACTACGCTGAACCTGGGCCCTACGCACCCCGCCACGCACGGCATTTTCCAAAACATCCTGCAAATGGATGGCGAGCGGATTATTTCGGGCGTGCCCACTATTGGTTACATTCACCGCGCCTTTGAGAAAATTGCTGAGCGCCGGCCGTTCTACCAAATCACGACGCTGACTGACCGGATGAACTACTGTTCGTCGCCCATCAACAACCTGGGCTGGCACATGACGGTGGAGAAGCTGCTCGGTGTGACCGTGCCGAAGCGCGCGCAGTACGTCCGCGTGATTATGATGGAATTGGCGCGCATTGCCGACCACCTGATTTGCAACTCCATCCTGGGTGTGGATACCGGCGCATTCACCGGCTTCCTGTACGTGTTTCAGGAACGCGAGAAGATTTACGAAATTTACGAGGAGGTGTGCGGCGCCCGCCTCACCACCAACATGGGCCGCGTGGGCGGCATGGAGCGCGACCTATCGCCGGCTGCTATCGACAAACTTCGCGCCTGGCTGAAAAGCTTCCCGGTGGTGATGAAGGAGTTCGAATCAATGTTTAACCGCAACCGCATTTTTATGGACCGCGTGGTGAACGTGGGCCCGATTTCGGCGGAGAAGGCATTGAACTACGGCTTTACCGGCCCCAATCTTCGGGCCGCCGGTGTGGACTACGACGTGCGCGCCATGAATCCCTATTCCTCCTACGAGGACTTCGAATTCGACATCCCAGTGGGTACCAACGGTGATACATACGACCGGTTCATCGTGCGCAACGAGGAAATCTGGCAGAGCCTGCGCATCATCAACCAGGCGCTTGACAACTTGCCCGAAGGCCCCTACCACGCCGATGCCCCGCACTACTACCTCCCGGCCAAGCCGGAAGTGTATAAAAACATGGAGGCCCTGATTTACCACTTCAAAATCGTGATGGGCGAGATTGATGCGCCCGTGGGCGAGGTGTATCACTCCGTGGAAGGCGGTAACGGCGAGCTGGGCTTTTACCTGGTTTCGGACGGGGGCCGCACGCCTTACCGCCTGCACTTCCGCCGGCCGTGCTTCATCTATTATCAGGCGTATCCTGAAATGGCCGTGGGCACTACCCTCTCCGATGCCATTGTTATTCTCTCGTCCATGAACGTCATTGCCGGCGAGCTGGACGCTTAGTTTTTGTTGAAATTGACTGCTATGGAGCCGATTACCGCGCCCGCCAAACTGCAATTCTCTGCCGCCGCCCAGGCGGAAATCAAGCGCCTGCTCACGCACTATCCGGAAGACCGGAGCAAGTCGGCTCTGCTGCCGATTCTGCACATCGCGCAAGCCGAGTTCGGCGGCTGGGTGAGCCCTGAAGTGCAGAATTTAGTAGCCGAAACGCTGAACATCAAGCCGATTGAAGTGTACGAAGTAGCCTCGTTCTACACCATGTACAACCTAAAGCTGGTGGGCAAGCACGTGCTGGAAATCTGCCGCACGGGTCCCTGCATGCTGCGCGGCTCCGACGAATTGACCGAGCACCTGGAGCGCATCACCGGGGCCAAAGTGGGCGAAACCTCGCCCGATGGCCTGTTTACCCTGAAAGAAGTGGAATGCCTGGCCGCCTGCGGCTTTGCTCCTGTGGTGCAGGTGCGCGAGCAGTATTACGAGCAGCTCGACACGCCCGAAGCGGTGGACGCCATGCTCAACGACTTACGCAGGCAGCTTCATCGCCCCATCCTGTCGTGGGAAGAAAACGGCCTGCCTAACTCGTTGAAAAACAACTAGCATCATGGCCGAACAAAATCAGGATTTGCCGCTCGTTGTGTCCGAGATTTTAAGTGAGATGCATGAGTTACGCGGCGATATCAGAGAGCTACAAAAAGTAACCGTGCATCTTAGCCACAGCGTGGAAAAGCTGGAGGTGAGTGTAGATAAGTTACAGATTGAGATGGGCGAAGTAAAAAGCGCCATTGTTCAGTTAGCAGGTTCTATGAATGTGCTAACTACAGAAAGCCGCAGCAATACGGAGATGCTCATTGCCGCTTTTCGGGAAGAAGGGCTTCATGTGCGCCAATTGCTGCAACAACACGATGCCCGCATCACGCGACTGGAAGATAATCAGCCCAACAACTAAGCAGTTACCGCTATGGGACGCAAGCTATTAACCGAACACATCAACGTCGAAGGCATCAACACCTTCGACGTGTACCGCAAGCACGGCGGTTACCGCTCCGTGGAGAAGGCGCTTAAAACCATGACGCCCGATGAGGTGACCGAGGAAGTGAAGAAGTCGGGCCTGCGCGGGCGTGGCGGCGCGGGTTTCCCCGCCGGCATGAAGTGGGGTTTTCTGGCCAAGCCCGAGGGCGTGCCGCGCTACCTCGTCTGCAACGCCGACGAATCGGAGCCCGGCACCTTCAAAGACCGGCAGTTGATGACGAAACTGCCCCACCTGCTCATTGAGGGCATGATAACGGGTAGCTATGCCCTGGGCGCGCGTACCAGCTACATCTACATCCGTGGCGAGCTGTTGTACGTGCTGCGCATTCTGGAAAAAGCCATTGCCGAGGCTTACGCGGCCGGTTTCCTGGGCGAGAACATCCTCGGCTCGGGCTACTCGCTCGATTTGCACGTGCACCCCGGTGCCGGCGCCTACATCTGCGGCGAAGAGACGGCCCTGCTGGAGTCGTTGGAAGGCAAGCGCGGCAACCCGCGCAACAAACCGCCATTTCCGGCCGTGCAGGGGCTATACGCCCGCCCCACGGTGGTCAACAACGTGGAAACCATTGCGGCCGTGCCGGTTATCGTGAACGAAGGCGGCGACGAGTACGCCAAAATCGGCATCGGCAAAAGCACGGGCACCAAGCTGATTTCGGCCTGCGGCCACGTCAATAAGCCAGGTATTTACGAAATTGAGCTGGGCCTGCCGGTGGAGGAATTCATTTATTCCGATGAGTACTGCGG
Source organism: Hymenobacter sp. (assembly GCA_043738185.1). Taxonomy (GTDB): domain Bacteria; phylum Bacteroidota; class Bacteroidia; order Cytophagales; family Hymenobacteraceae; genus Hymenobacter. The sequence continues at coordinate 5,957 of JAYSZD010001047.1, forward strand.
CGGCATCTGGAAAGGCCGCGAGTTGAAGGCCGTGGTGGCCGGCGGTTCGTCGGTGCCGATTCTGCCCAAGGAACTCATCCTGAAAACTGCCGCTGGCGAAAACCGCCTGATGTCCTACGAGTCGCTGAGCGACGGCGGCTTTGTGACGGGTACCATGCTGGGTTCGGGCGGCTTTATTGCGATGGACGATACGACGTGCATCGTGAAGAATACCTGGAACTTTTCGCGCTTCTACCACCACGAAAGCTGCGGGCAATGCTCGCCCTGCCGCGAGGGCACCGGCTGGCTGGAGAAAGTGCTGCACCGCCTGGAGCACGGCCACGGCTCGATGCACGACATCGACCTGATTGTGAGCGTAGCCAAGCAGATTGAAGGCAACACCATCTGCCCACTCGGCGAAGCTGCCGCATGGCCGGTGGCTGCGGCCGTACGCCACTTCCGCCACGAGTTCGAGTGGCATGTGCAGCACCCGAAAGAGGCTACGGCTC
>JAYSZD010001048.1:0-2576 GCA_043738185.1 Hymenobacter sp.
AAGAGGCCGAAACCGGGCGCACCGTGGTGGCGCGCCCCACCCCGCTCACAGCCTCGGGCGAGGCGGTGCCATTCGAGGTAATTGCCCGCGTACCAGCCAGCCACCTGCACAAGGGCGTCGCTTACGAGATATTGCTGAGCTACCGCTACGAGCACGGCCTGCGCGAAGACACCATCGGCCGCATCAGCTTCGCTACGGGCAACTACGTGTATGATGAGGAGACCAAAGGCCTGCTCATGGCTACCCAGAAATTCAGCCTCCCCAACACGCCCAACCGCAACCCCGGCGAGCTGCTGGCGCGGGCCCAGGTACGGGAGCTAAAAACCGGGGGCCAGGTGCTGCGCGCCAAGAGCGAGGTGCGCGTGGCCCGCGGCATCGCCGACCCGGCCCGCCTTGTCACCCGCGAAGACACCGTGCTGACGCTGCTGCCCGAGCGGGCCAATAATACCATGAGCGGCACCCGCGTGCTGCCTTTTTATTTTGATGAGGGGCAGTGGTTTATTCGTGGATACCTCGGCACCAACGTGCAGGCGCTGGAAGACCTTATAGACGCCAACCAGCAGACCAAGCAGGTGCTCATCATTGCCGGCCACTCACCCGATTCGGTGGATGCCCACAACCGCCTGCTGGCTAGCAAGCGCGTTCGCATGCTGCTCTATTATTACAAGCAGCGCGTCAAAACCTTCTCCTACCTCAACCAGGTGCAGGACATTCGCTTCGATACCCTGGCCTACACCCGGCGCTGGGACACGTTCCTGAGTAAAGTCACTACCTCAGCCCTCAAAGCCGACCAGATTGACTCCATCGTGAGCATCATCAACGACGCCAAAGGCACGTTTCGGCAAAAGGAAAAAGCCCTGCACCGGCTGTCGTCCTTCGATTACATTGAGCAGTACATCTATCCTGTGCTGCGTTTTGGCACCGTGGCGGTGACCTATACTGCGCCCAAACGCTACGATTCGGAAGTGTATCTGCTATCTAAAAAAATAGTAGACAAGCAATTGGAGGTTGATGCCCTCACACCCGAAGAGCTGCGCTATTCGGCCACACTAACCCCATTGCTGGCCGAAAAGCAGCGCATTTACGAAAAATCCGCGGCCATCACCAACAGTTGGGAGGCATTTCATAATCTGGGTGTGGTGCTGTTGCAGCGCGGCGAAAAAGAGCCCACCGATAAAATCCGCAAAGCTTACTACCGGCGCGCGGCCGTCAACTTTACCCTGGCCGCTCACCGCAACCCCACGGCGGAGTTTTTCTACCATGCCGCCACGGCCTACCATCGGGCCGGCGACCGCCTCGAAGCCCTCCAGAACTACGATTACGCCATTAAGCTGGGCGGCGAGCGGCCCCTGCTGCGCAAAGTTTTTTCGGACCGGGCCGCGCTGGAAATCGAAATCGGACAACCCGATGAAGCCCTGCGCAGCTTGGACTACGCGGGCCCGTCCTACCAGAACGCCCTCAATCGGGGTCTGATTCTGGTGGGCCGCGAAGGCTACGAATCGGCCCTGGCCCAGTACCAGCTGGCCCAAAGCCTGCGGCCCACCGCCGCCGCCCCGGTCTACGGTATGGCCGTGGTGGCCGCCCGGCAAAAAGACGAAGCTGCCGTGGGCAACTACTTAAAGCAAGCCGTGGCGCTGGACCGCAGCTACGCCCAGCGCGCCGTGGAGGACCTGGAGTTTCAGGATTATGCTCAGGGCAAGGTATTTCGGGAGGCGTTGCGGTAGGGCAACAGGGTGGGCACGTCTACCTCCCGCTCCACCCCCACCTACCTTAAGTTTGCCCAACGCCCCCGCCTGTTGTAGCTTTGCCCAACGGCTCAAAACAGCTGTTTACATACTAGAATATCATGCGTCAGATTCAATTTCGTGAGGCCTTGCGCGAGGCCCTGTCCGAGGAAATGCGCCGCGACCCGCGGGTTTTCCTCATGGGCGAAGAAGTGGCCGAGTACAACGGCGCCTACAAAGTGAGCCAGGGCATGCTCGACGAGTTCGGACCGGAGCGCGTGATTGACACGCCCATTGCGGAGCTCGGTTTCGCAGGCATCGGCGTTGGCGCCGCAGCCAACGGGCTGATTCCGGTTATCGAATTCATGACCTTCAACTTCTCGCTGGTCGCTATCGACCAGGTGATTAACTCCGCCGCTAAGATTTACTCGATGTCGGGCGGACAGTATTCCTGCCCCATCGTGTTCCGCGGCCCCACCGGCAATGCCGGCATGCTCAGCAGCCAGCACTCGCAGAACTTCGAAAACTGGTTTGCCAACTGCCCTGGCCTCAAAGTAGTGGTACCCAGCAACCCCTACGAGGCCAAAGGCTTGCTGAAATCGGCCATCCGCGACCCCGACCCGGTGATTTTCATGGAATCGGAGCTGATGTACGGCGACAAGGGCGAAGTGCCGGAAGAAGAATACCTGCTCGAAATTGGCAAGGCCAACGTGGTGCGCCAGGGCAAGCACGTGACGTTGGTGAGCTTCGGCAAAATGATGAAACTGGCCTACACTGCCGCCGACGAGCTGGCCAAGGAAGGCATCGAAGCCGAAGTTATCGACCTGCGCTCGGTGCGCCCCATCGATTACG
>JAYSZD010001049.1:0-2573 GCA_043738185.1 Hymenobacter sp.
TGCTCTGCGGTGCCTACCACTACTTCCAGCCCAAGCGCGACGGCAAGCTGCAGGCCGACCTTTTCGTGAGCACCGTGCCCATCGGCCCCGGCGATTTACCGCCCGTGCTCGACATTGAAGCGCCCAATTTTCACGACGTGGCCGTGCTACGCCGCGAAGTGGGACGCTGGCTGCGGCTGGTGGAAGCGCACTACGGAGTGCGGCCCATCATCTATTCCAACTACAGCTACTACAAGCGCTACCTGGCCGGCCACTTCGATGACTACCCGCTCTGGCTCGCGCACTATGAGGTGGAACGCCCCAGAATGCCCGCCAGCAAATGGATAATCTGGCAGCATTCCGATGAAGGGTACGTGCCGGGCATCCGCGGCGTGGTGGATTTCAATGTATTTAAGGGCAACTTCCAGGCCTTGCAGGCCCTGCGCGTGCCCGCTGCTCCAACGAAGGCGTCCAAGGCGCGCTCTGACAAGCGCAACCTTTGATTTTCAGGGCACTTGCGGACAAATCACCGGCGCGGGTTGCCGGCATAGTGCGCTGCGGGCACCAGAGCCCGGCAGGTGGCCGGGGATTGTTGTTACTTTTGAGGCCAATGACGCTGATGCTGAACGCCGGATTATTACCCCGCTACTGGTGGCGCACCTGGCTGCTGCCGCTGCTGGTGCTGGGCCTGCTGGCCTCGTGCGGCAGCAGCCGGAGCGTGAGCAAGAGCGCCTCCGGCCGAGCCAAAGGGGCCGTCGCGCCCCGTGGGGCGTCCACCCAAAAAGGCCTTGGCTCCTACTATGCCAATAAGTTTGCGGGCCGCGCCACGGCCAGCGGCAGCATCTACCGCCCCAACGAAATGACAGCGGCCCACAACACGCTGCCCTTCGGCACCCTCATTCGGGTAACCAACACCCGCAACGGCCGTTCGGTGGAAGTGACCGTGACCGACCGCGGCCCGCACACCAAGGGCTACATCGTGGACGTGTCGCGCCGCGCCGCCGTGCAGCTCGACATCATCGAAGCGGGCGTGGTGCCCGTGGTTGTCACAGTTCTCAAAGCTGCCAAATAGCCCTTTTTTGGCTCATACAGTCTCTTTCGCAAGACTTGTTTTAATATGAATATCCGTAAAAAAGTGCGCTGGGTCCTGCCTCCCGGCACGGGCCGCTACGCCGCCATCGACCTTTGGGTGAACGCCGCCGAAGACGAGGGCTGGAGCGAAGCCGAAGTGCAGTATGTAATCGACGAAGTAGTGGAAGCCGCCGATGACGCGGCCGGGCTGGAAGTGCTGGACTGGTACACGTACAAGTAGGTACCGGCAAATCCCCCCCCGCACCACTTCATTGACGTTTGGAACGGCCGTTAGGCGGGTTGCGGACGCGGCTGCAAGGCTTGGCGCAGCCACGTTCCGGCCAGGGCTGCCACTCCTCCCACTAGGCCGGCAACCAGCGCCGTGACCAGCAGCAAGGCCACCGGCGAGCCGCCCAGCGGCAGCAGCTGCGCCACCCGGCCGGCCAGCAACCCTTCGTTTTGGTACGACAGCCAGGCGGCTGGCAACAGCCAGCTAAGGCCCGCGCCCCCGAAACCTGCGCCGAAAGCGGCCCGGCCCGAAGGCACCAGCAAGAAGCCCACGCCAAACGCCACCACCGCCAGACTCCACCACGGCATGTCGAGCTGCACGGCCGCGGCCAGCACCAAAATAAGAAGCAACAAAAGCCAGGGGTTACGCCAATTCATGCGGGCAAAGTAACACGAAGCGCACCGTTACGCCGCTGCTACTACCTTGGCGTCGTTGTTTGCCGGGGAGTTCACCCGCTTGCTGATGACGTATTCGCGCATGGCCGCCGCATCGTAGGGCACGAGCAGCTGCTGGTGGGCCGCGGCGCCCAGGCCGTCATCGAGCCAGGCTTGCTCGACGCGGCGGGAGGGCAGAATGACGGGCATGCGGTTGTGAATACTAGCCATCAGTGCGTTGGGCTCGGTAGTGATGATGGTGAAGGTGGGATGCAGCTCGCCGGTGCTGCGGTCGAGCCACTCGTCCCACAAGCTGGCGAAGGCGAAGGGCTGCTCGGCGCACAGCAGAATACGGTGCGGCACCTTGCCCTCGGGCGTGGCCTGCCACTCGTAAAAACTATCGGCCAGCACCAGGCAGCGCCGCCGCCCCAGCAGCTGCCGAAACGACGGCTTCTCGGCCAGCGTCTCGGCGCGGGCATTGATGGGCCTGGGGCCCTTGGCGGGCTCGCGGCTCCAGCTGGGCACCAGGCCCCAGCTCAGCAGCTGAATCTGGCCGGGCGCGGCGTTGGTGATAACGGGCAGGCGTTGCGAAGGCGCGGCATTATAAGTCGCCGGCGCGGGCTCCGTGAATTTGGCGTCGAAGCGCTGCTCAGCAGCTGGCGCGGGAGCGATGAAGGTATAACGACCACACATAATTTATCTGAACCGCGGATTTATCGGATTAAACGGATTGCCCGGATTTTGAGGACGATTATGCGCAAAGAAAAAGCCATCCCAATCGGGATGGCTTTTTCTTTCACAAGCTTATGCTTTTCAAAGACAATCGGTTACGATAAAATACGGATTAACTCAAAATCGTC
>JAYSZD010001050.1:0-6430 GCA_043738185.1 Hymenobacter sp.
CCTTGGCCGTGCGCGGGGTGCGCGGGGTGACCAACACGGTGGAAGTGCGGACCGAGGAGTTAGGCGACGCCGAACTGCAGCGCGACGTAGCTGGCGCACTAGCCGACGACCCGGCCACCGCCGACTACCAGGTGCACTGCACCGTGGCCGGCGGGGTTGTCACCCTGGCCGGGGTGGTGCAGTCGTGGGCCGAAAAGCAGTTGGTATTGCGCGTACTGCTAGGTGTGCGCGGCGTGCGCGCCTTTGTCACTGACCACCTGACCATTCGCGGGGGTGAAATCCTGAACTCGGACGAAGAAATTACCACCCAGGTCCGGGAGCTGCTCGACTGGGACATCCGCGTGAACGGTGCCCTGGTCGAAGTGCGCACAAATGACCACGTGGTGCACCTCTCGGGCACGGTGGGCACGGCGGCCGAGAAAGACCGCCTCGTGGCCATTGCCTACCAGACCGGGGCCACCCGCGTGGATGCCCGCGACCTGTTCGTGGCCTACTGGGCGCTGGGCCGGTCCATCCGCCGCGAAAAGTTTGCCCCCAAAACCGACGAAGCCATTTCCGCCGCCGTGCGCGACACGCTGCGATTTAACCCCCGGATGCGGGCTACCGAAACCCTGGTGCAAGCTCACGAGGGCGTGGTAACGCTGGCCGGCACGGTGAGCAACCTGCGGGTGAAGCTGGAAGCCGAGCACGACGCGCGCCACATAGTAGGCGTGGCCAATGTGCACAACTTACTCAAGGTGCGCCCCGCCCGGCTGATGCCCGACGAGGACATTCGCCAGACCATCCTGGATGCCCTGGCCCGCGACTTTTACCTGGGTCACTACACGGTGCACGTGCAGGTGAATGCCGGCAAAGCCTTGCTCTCCGGCCACGTCAGCGCGCCCTCGGAGCTGGAGCGGGCCGGCGAGGTGGCGGCCGGCGTGAGCGGGGTAGTGGACGTGAACAACCGGTTGGAAGTGCTCCCTGCCCCCGCGGCAGACGAAGGTTTTGTCCCTTCCTTTCTAGGCGAGGATAAACTCAGTCCGAAAACGGCGGACGCCGCCCTGGCGGAGCGCATCCGCGTCCGCTACTGCTGGTCGGCCAGCCTGCACGACCAGGAGGTGGAGGTGCACGTCAAGCAGGGCCGGGCCACGCTCACCGGCACGGTGGATACCTGGCTGGACCGCAAACACGCGGCCGTGGCGGCCCACGAGGCGGGGGCCCGCGAGGTGAACAACCACCTGCTCGTGCTCAACAACTCCCCCACTTCCACGAACCGGTCGCTAGCGGCGGCTGACGGTAATGGAAGCCTCGTCTAATCCAGCGGGCCGCCGCCATGCCCACCTTTCGTCCCAGTCCGTGCTACCCATCAGCACTGCTGCCCGGGCGTGCGCGCAGGAAGCCGACGCGGCCATGACGCGGGACCATTGGGAGTATCGTTCCCCTGGCGTGCCAACTGAAACCCAGCGTCTCACTGAGCGCAAGTATTTTTTACAGTAGCCGCGCCGCAGCCCGGCCTGTGCCCCACCCCTTAACCTGCTTGTCATGATGCCTTCCCTTGTAGTTCTGACCGATTTTTCCGCCCTTGGCAACCGGGCCGTCACCTTCGCGGCGGGTCTGGCGGTGCCGCTGGGCGCGCAGATGGTGCTGCTGCACGTGTGCCACGATGGGCTGCTGGCGCCCGACGAATACAACAGCCGCCGGACCCGGCAGGACAAACGAAAAACAATTGATGCGCTGGAACTGCTGGCCGCTGACCAGCCCGTGGACACCGCCGTGAACATCTCGGAAGACTTTTTGCCCGACGCCGTGAAGGAGGCCGTGCGCCGCCACCACCCGCTGCTGCTGGTGCTGGGCAGACCCGGCTCGGCATCCTCCCCACTGGAGAACGTGAGCAGCACGGCCATGGACCTGCTGCATCATGCCTCGCACCCGCTACTGGTGGTGCCCACCGTGGGCTGGGAGGGCGCCCCGCCCCGCCGCCTGCTGCTGGCTGTGGATGGGCGGCCCTTCCGCCTGTGCCCGCACCAGGATGTGTTGCGCCAGCTGCTGCAGGCTACCGAAGGCACGCTCGACGTGGTGCACGTGACCGACAATGAGCAGGTGCGGCACAGCGCCCCGACGGTGCTGAACACGATTCGCGAAAACGAGCTGGTGAACCACTTGGAGGCTACCCAATTGCACGACATCCACAGCCCCAGCGTGATGGGCGCCATTCTGCAGGAAGCGGACCGCCAGAAGGCCGACCTGCTGGTGGTGGTGGCCCGGCGTCATAGCCTGATGGGCAGCCTGTTTCACCGCAGCGTCACGGCCCAGCTTATCCAGCAGAGCCCGATTCCGGTGCTGGTGCTGCCCGCCGAGGATTAAGCCGACGGCAGCATTAACAGGATTTTTCATCTTCATTCATTCCCGCCATGACGCCTTCCCTTGTTGTTCTGACCGATTTTTTCGCCGTCACTAACCGTGCCCTCTCGTACGCGGCTGGGCTGGCCGTGCCACTTAACGCGCAGCTGGTGCTGCTGCACGTGCGCTACGATGGCATGCCCGTGCCGGAAGGCTACGTGGGGCAGCACACCGCCTGCGGCGAAGACAAAACCGACCGGGCCCTGCTCAAACTGGCCGCCGACCAGACCGTGCCCACGGAAGTCGACGTGTCGGAGGGCTTCCTGCCCGCTGCCCTGACCGAGGCCGTGCGTCGCCATCACCCGCTGTTCATGGTGCTAGCCCGGCCCAGCGATGCGACCGAGCCCACGGAGCTGTTCGCCAGCGTGGTGATGGACGTGCTGCGCCACGCCCCGCTCCCCCTGCTGGTGGTGCCGACCGGCGCCGGTTGGGACGTTTTCCCGCCCCGGCGCTTGTTGATGGCCGTGGACGGCCAGCCGTTCGCCTTCGCCGACCAGGACCATCAGGAAGTGCTCAGCCGCCTGCTGCACGCCACCCAAGCCACGCTTGACGTGGTGCACGTGACCGACGACGAGCAGGCCCGGCCCGACGACGGGACCGTGCTGGCAACGGTGCGGGCGAACGACCTGGTCAATGTGTTCGCCGAAAGTCGCCTGCACGAAGTCTACAGCCCCACCGTGGTGGCCGGCGTGCTGGAAGAAACCGCCCGGCAGGAAGCCGATATGCTGGTGCTCGTAGCTCGGCGCCACAGCCTGCTCGGCAGCCTGTTCCACAGCAGCATCACGGCCCAGCTCCTGCAGGAAAGCCCCGTGCCGGTGCTCATCCTGCCCAGCGAAGACTGAGTCATAAATCCTACTCGCATTCATCCGGAACCGGAGTTACCCTTTGACTTCTTCGCCATGAACCCTTCCTTAGTAGTATTGACCAACCTGTCGGAAGCGGCGGAAAAGGCGGCCCGCTATGCCGCGGTGCTGGGAGCCCCCCTGTCCGCGCACGTCACCCTGCTGCACTGCTACCACGACCCGGTGCTGATGGTGCCCGAGATGGCCGCCGTCACGGCCGACCAATCCAACCGTGCCTACGCGGAGTCAGCGGCGGGGATGCAGGGGCTGGCTCACCGGTTGCCGGACCCGGCGGAAGTCGTGGTGTCGGCGCTGCCCCTGGCCGATGCCGTGGCGGAAGCCGTGCGGCAGCACAAGCCCCTGCTCCTGGCCATGGGGCTGAATCAGGAGCCAGATTTTCTGGACAGGCTATTAGGCAACCCGGTGCTGCCCGTGCTCCGGGCCACGCACTACCCCCTGTTGCTGGTGCCCGCATCGGCCCCGGCGCCCATCGTGCCGCGCCGCGTGGTGCTGGCCCTCGATGTTGAACCGTTCCACCTTAGCACGGCGGGCCAGCGCGTGGTACCGCTGCTCGCGGGCTGGCAGGCGGCGTACACCGTGACTCATGTGATGGACGGCCTGGAGCCAGTGTCGCCCCCACGCCGCATGGACCTGTCCGCTGTGCGTGCCCGGGGCGTGGTGCCACCCGACGCACCGCTCCGCCTGTACCAGGAGCTGGCGGCCACGGCGGTCGATGGCATCCTGCAGGCCCAGGCCGATACCCAAGCCGACCTGGTGGTGCTCATTGCCCGGCCGCGCAGCTTTTTGGGGCGCATGTTTCACCACAGCGTAACGGCCGACGTGCTGCGCCGCAGCCCGGTACCGGTGCTGCTGGTGCCGGCTGAGGGCCCCGAGGTTCCCGACTGGATGCCGTCCATGAGCTGAGCCACAATAGCTTGACAACCTGGCTTACTCGAATCAGGTCGGCGCCTTGGCCACCATTATCACCAAGCGACCATTTCCCCTCTTCCTATTCCCCGCTTATGAAGCCCTGGCCCATTGTCCGGTTCCGATGCTGATGGTGCCCCTCTGCGCTGAAGTTGACCTTACTGCTCCCGACACCCGCACCGGTGCCGCGACTCATTAGTTAAGCACCAACAAGTGTTCCTGGCGGTGGTGGCCATTGCCCGCATGGGAGCAAGCTTAATAAATATCATCCCATTCCCCTGATTATCGTCAAGACATGAGATGGGGCCAGGACGGAATTTTGCACGGTATTTAATTTATCACCACGGGCTTCAACAAGCCCTCCATTCCTTTCGCCATGATTACTCCCACGATTCTATTTTCGGTGATGCTGCTAGCCGCGCTGGCCGTGTTAAGCGCCTACTCCCGTGCTACGCAGCCGCAGCTCCAGCCCGAACCCGTCCGTTAAATCGGCAACTGTTCAGGTCCTGCCTCATGACACCCATTACCACGCTTTCGGAAACGCTTACCGCCCTCAAAAAGCAGGGCTACAGCGAAGATTTCAACCTGGCTACTACCCATCTCTCCTGCCAAGGCCAGGCCATTGAGTTGTTTCCCAACGATTTTGTGGTGGACCAGCACTTCCGCTTCGAGGGGCCATCCGACCCCGCCGACGAGGCCGTGGTGTACGCCATTTCCTCGGCCCGATTCAACCTCAAAGGCACGCTGGTGAACGGCTACGGTCCATCGAGCGACTCCCTGGCTGATGAACTAGTACAAGCGTTGCGCGAGCAGCCCGTGTAGGCTGGCTTCGGCGGGTGAGCGTCAAGCCCCCAGCCAAACAGTCCGGGCGCAGAAAACTTCAGGCGTCGAAACGGCAGCCCTGGTCTAGCGGCGGGTGGGCCAGCCCCTTTTTACCCGCCGCTACTTTGAACCCTCACGCAGGACCACGCAACCATGGACTTTAAAAACTTCACCATCAAGGCGCAGGAAGCCGTGCAGAAGGCCACCGAAATCGCCGGGAGCAACCAGCAGCAGGCCGTGGAAACGGGCCACCTGCTGAAGGGCCTCTTCCAGAGCGACGAAAGTGTCTTCTCCTTTCTGACCAATAAGCTGGGCGCCAACCTGAGCATTCTCACCCCGCGGCTCGATGCGTTGGTGGCGGCCTACCCCAAGGTGAGTGGCGGCTCCCCCTACCTTTCCAATGACGCCAATTCGGCCTTTCAGCGCGCGAATGCCGCCATGAAAGACTTGGGCGACGAGTACGTATCCGTCGAGCACCTGCTGCTGGGCATCCTCGGCGGCAAGGACGCCGTGGCCACCCTGCTCAAAGACACCGGCTTCAACGAGAAAGACCTGAAAGCGGCCATCCAGGAGCTGCGCGGGGGCCGTAAAGTCACCAGCCCGAGCGCCGAAGACCAGTACCAGAGCCTGAACCGCTACGCCGTGAACCTCAACGAGCGGGCGCGCACCGGCAAAATGGACCCGGTTATCGGCCGCGACGAGGAAATCCGCCGCGTACTCCAGATTCTGAGCCGCCGCACCAAAAACAACCCCGTGCTACTCGGCGAGCCCGGCGTGGGCAAAACCGCCATTGCCGAAGGGCTGGCCCAACGCATCGTGGCCGGCGACGTGCCCGAAAACCTCAAAGACAAGACTATTATGTCGCTGGACATGGGCCTGCTCGTGGCCGGCGCCAAGTACAAGGGCGAGTTTGAGGAGCGCCTCAAGTCCGTCATCAAGGAAGTGACCGACTCCGAGGGCCAGATTGTGCTCTTCATCGACGAGATGCACACCCTCATTGGAGCGGGCGGTGGGGAAGGGGCCATGGACGCGGCCAACCTGCTCAAGCCCGCCCTGGCGCGCGGCGAATTGCATGCCATCGGGGCCACCACGCTCAAGGAGTACCAGAAGTACATCGAGAAGGACAAGGCTCTGGAGCGTCGCTTTCAAGTAGTGACCGTGGATGAACCCACGGAAGAAGACGCCATCAGCATCCTGCGCGGCATCAAGGAGAAGTACGAGCTGCACCACGGCGTGCGCATCACCGACGACGCCGTGATTGCCTGCGTGGAGCTGAGCGCCCGCTACATCACCGACCGGTTCCTGCCCGACAAGGCCATCGACCTCATGGACGAGGCCGCCGCCAAGCTCCGCATCGAGCTGAACTCCATGCCCGTGGAGCTGGACGAAATCCAGCGCCGCATCATGCAGCTGGAGATTGAGCGCGAAGCCATCCGCCGCGAAGACAACAAGGACCG
>JAYSZD010001051.1:0-6427 GCA_043738185.1 Hymenobacter sp.
AATAAGAATAGCAGCGTTAGGAATTAGGCAGCAACCAGCGCGGCGAATTCAACGAATTCGGCTTCGGGCACCACGGGCGCCTTTTCCAGTTCGCCGCCGCTGAGCAGCACGTCGTAGCCGTTGAAGTCTTCGCTTTTGGCACCCGCGCCCGAATCCGATTTCTCGGCAATCAGGCCGTTCACGCCACCGAGCAGCACCACTTCGCCCGAATGCAGCTTCGCCAGGAAGCTGTTGCGGCTCAGGTCGAGCTTCTCGATAACTTCGTTTTTGTCGGCATCCCGGCCGCTGAACTTCATGCCCAGCTGATGCTTCGGAAATTTGTTGGCGCCGATAACGGTGTTATCGCTGAAGAGCGCCTCGTTCTCTTCGAATTCGAGACGCACAACCGGGTGACCAGCAGCCAAGGCGAGCCCGGTGATAATCTTGCCAGCGCCGCGGGTAATGGTCAGGGCATTCACGCCAGTTGCGAGTTTGGTCGCAAAGGCCAGAATGACCGCAATGCCGCCGATGTTGTACTTATCGATGCGGCGAATTGATTTAGAAAGCATAAGGCGGAGCTTAACTTATAAGTGAAGGATGAGCGGAGCAGCGAGCGGGCGCTTACTCGGCTGTGATTTCCGTGTGAGCCTTCGCATCAAGTCGCTTGATGTAGGTCTCATCGAAATGCACATCGCCGGTCTTTTTGTCTACCAGCGCCCGCTTCAGGCCGTAGCGCTTCAGCAGCTCGCGGATTTCAGCGGTTTTGGCTTCTTCGGCAGCTGCGGCGGCAGCCTGCTCGGGGGTCAATTCTTTAGTGTCTGCCACGTTAGTAGGCTGGGGAAAGTGCTAAGAGGGGGCCGCGTCACTGCGGCCCCCTTCAGCGGGTTGATTAGAAATAGAAAACCTTCTTCGACGCGTTGAGCGTGGTCGCGCAGCCCGTGGCGACCATCTTGTAGAAGAGGTCATCGCTCATCGCATTCACCTTGTCGATTTTGAATTCGGTGGTGTCCGACAGCAAGTCGGTGCCGAAGACGAAATCGCCGGTTTCGCCACCGTAGCCGGCGAAGCGCACCGACGTGGGCACAAATTCAACCGGCACGTTATTGAACAGGACGGTCACGTCTTTGCCCTTGCCGGTAATGGTGAACTTGTCCTTGAACTCGCTGTCCGTGTTGGCTTGCGTCAGAATCTGCAAGTCAGCCAGCGGGGCGTAAATGTTCACGTCGCCAGCCTCCAATTCGGCGGGGTCAATTGCGGCGTAGATTTTCGAGTACTCGGCTACCGAGTTGGCGCTCGTGAGCGTGACGCCCACAATCACCTTGATTTTGTTGGCGGCATCTTCTACGCCGGCCAGGATAGCCGAAGCAATGATGCCGTCAAACTCGAAAGCGGGCTGAGCAGCCGACCAGGCCTTTTCAGACGCACTCGGCGTTGGGCTGGCCGCAATCAAAGCCTTCGTAGCGGCCGTGATGGCGCAGTACTGCAAGCGCTCAAAGCTCTTGCCCATGCGCGGAATCAGGTAGCCGGTCGAAGCCTGCTCGAATTCGGTGCTGCCCAGGTTATTGGCGCCCGCGGCCATGTCGCGGCTAAAGCGGGTTTTCCGCAACTGGTCCATGGTCACGTTGTCGAGTGCCATGATTTTCTTGGGCGTAATCTTGCGGTCGCCGAACTTCCAATCGTTGGCAGCAACCAGCGCATCCAGGTCGGCTTCGCGGATTTTCTCCTTGTACGCCTGCCAGGCCACGCCGCCGCTGATGCTGGTGAGCACGCGCTCAAACTTGATGTTGTCCTCGACACGCAAGAGCTTGCGCTCGGCGGTGCGGTTGGCTTCGAGAACAGCCGAGTGGATTTCCTGAGCCACATCGCCCTGAAAATAAACGGGATTGTACGTCATAAGTAAAACGGTAATAAATGCCCGTATTCACCGGGCGGGGTTGGTGAAAAAGGGGGTTTTGAACTAGTCTTTTTTGGCTTTCAGCTTGGCCAGATAAAGCCGGCGCTTGCCCGGCGACATCTCTTCGAGGTTGACTTCCTCGCCACCGGCAAGCGGGGCGGCGCCGAGCTTTAGGCGCTGGCCAGCGGGCACAATGGCACTCAGGCGGGTTACTTCGTCCTGAGCGGCGCTGAGCTGGGTGGTCGCCTTCGCGTAGGTCTCCGAGTCAATCTGATAGGTGTACTGGTCAGTCGAAACCTTGAAGTAGTTCCCATCCTTGCAGGCGTAGTAGCCGGTTTTGAGCAGGTTGCCGGCTTCGTCCGTGAGCGAGCGGGTAATCGGGTTGTAGCTCACAGTCGAGCCGTCCAGCATTTCCACGGCTTCAAGCTTCACGCTCTGTGCGCTCAGCTTGGTTGTGTCCACCGCGGGGGCAGTGCCGCCAAGCGCCTTAATTGCGGCTCCAATAGCTTCCACCAGCTTCGCGGTATCGGTCTCGCCACCTTCTACCACTGTTTGCAGCGTTTTAATAACTGCGGCCGTGGCCGGAACTTTGTCGCTCTTCTCAGCGGCGGCAGCCTCATCGGCGAGCTTCTCTTCGTCGGTTTTGGCAGCGGCGGTGCCTGCGGCCGGATCTTCTTTGGACTTGTGGCCTACTTGCTTTCCGTCTTTCACGACGAAAGCGGTGCCTGCCTTCAGCTTGTAATCGCCGTCGGGCTGGGCAGCGCCGCGCTCGCCATCTTCACCCATGGTAAAGACTTCGCCGGTCGCGTCATCCACTTCGAGCGCGGTGCCGTCTTCCAGCTCAACAGCGGCGAGGGCAACGGTATCGGCAAACGCAACAGCGAGCGCAATTTTCAGTTTTGAGAGGAAGCTCATAGGTTTTTTAGGGGCGGCAGTCGCCGCCTGAAGTTTTAATTCGGAGAAATCGAACAGGCCTTCGATGCTGAAGCCGGTCACATTGCCGGTCTCGACTTCGTTTTTCCAGAAGTCGGCATCGGCGATGTGCATCGAAGCCATCAGGGTGCCCGACGGCACTTCAATGCCCAGCACGGCGGCAGCGTCACGTTCGGAATCACGCACGAGCCACAGCTCGCGAATGGTATTGCCTTCGAGGGCGTCGGCGTGGTTCTGGTTGCTGAGCGAGAGCCCTTTTGCCTCGCTCATGAAGCGGTGCCCAATCAGCTCGATTTGCTCGGCTGAAAAATTGATGAGGTACTCTTCCTGCGTTTCGGGGTCGATTCGCACGATATCCAGCCCGGGAATGAGCAGCGGGCCGGTCAGCACCTGCTTCTTTTCGCCCGTGGTTTCATCGCTCAGGTGCACCCGCTTGGCGGGCTGTTCCGTCGCGCTGGCCAGCGCAACCCAGCCGGTGCCGATGGCTGGCGTCTTCACCAGGCTCACCAGCTTCATGCCCTTGCCGGCCGCGGTCGGGTCAAGGGTGACGGCGTAGCGCTTCCGGGTTTTAGCAGTCGGCATGACAAGGAAATGAGCCGCGCCGTTTTTGTGGCTACTTTCGCCGACCTAACTCCGTCAGTTTGTAATGCCTACCCGATGAAAACAACCATTACCCTGCTGCTATTACTTATTTGCTCGCTGGCGGCAATTGCCCAACCTAAGAAAATCTTGCCCTCCAAAACCGCACCCAGGCGCCCTGCAACTGCAGCCGCTTCACCCGCACCAGGCAAGATTGATGGCATTGGCAAATTCAAAATTGGCAAGACAACGCTTGCTGTGATTGCAGAGTTGGAAAGCGAGTTGAATACACAGGTGAAGCAGGCTAAAACTCAGGATGATGTATACCAAGAATCAGGGCATTACAACGTCATCCTTGAATTAATACCCGATACCGTTTCAGAATATGACGGGCCATCGGCGGCGAGTCAGTGCCTTGCTGTTAAGTCGTATTTAATTCCTCGATACAAATTGGCTGACATCGGCTTAGAAGATGTTAAGCTTATTTTTGTAGGCGGCGTGTTAGCGGATTTTCAGTGCTCAGAGCCTAATGAATTGGTGGAGGCACTAGAAATCAAGTATGGCAAAACGCCTGTTAAAGCAACTGAAGAAACAATTTATTGCACTCTAAATCTTACAGGGCAAAGAATCTCGCATAAAGAAACCATGTATACCCAATCATGGGGTAGTGCAACAATTCCAGCCAGTTATGTGCTGTCTGTTTATTACGACAGCGATTGTAAAAAGCAAAGACTTAGTTTCTTTCATGTCTACAGTCTGCCCGTAATGAGCAAGGTGTATAAATGCGAAGATGCCTCACGTAAACGACGTGAGGCATCTGCAAATGCTGAAAGAAAAAAGAAGCTGTCAGACCTATAAGCCTTGCCAGGCCGTAAATCTTACAATGCAGCTGACTGCTCTGCGCTGATAATTGACTGTCGCTGCTGCTCGATTGCCATTGCTTCGGCCGGCCCGATAATCAGGCCCGGTTTTTCGGCAGACGTTCTGGAGTGCGCGGCTATCTCTCTAGCTACAGCAATGAGTTCCTGATTAGCCGCTAACAGCTGAGCAATATCGGCCGATATGCTGCTATCGGCACTGCCGCCGCTGTTACCGGAGGCTAGGGCTTGGGTGCCGGGCGGCAGTACCCGGTTGTTGTTGGCGTTCATCGATTCAAGCAGGGCCCGGTTCTTGGCCGTGGCGTCGGCATTTACCACGAATTCCCCGTTGCTAAGCACCGCGGGCACCATGTCGGCGCGGGGCCCGCCCGGCCCGGTCACGAAACCGCCATCGGCAAAGGCATTGCCGAGTGCTTTCGCGGCAAAAATGCCGCTCGCCACCGTCGCGCCCGCGACAATGATGCTCGGAATGTTCGCGGGAAACGGCATTTTCGCGGCTTCTTTAATCGCGCTGACTGCGGCCTCAATCGCGAGCGCAGCCGACAAGGCGAGCGATACGCGCTGCGATTCCTTTTGGAGCTGGTCGCGCTCCTTGATGCGTTTCTTCTCATCATTCGCCGCTTTGGCTTTCGCCGCGTTCAGACGCTCTTCCTCGGCGCGCTCTTTCGCGAGTCGCGAAATAATGAAGTCCCGTCGCGCGCCGGTTGCAGTCTGAAGGGCCTTCTCATTATCTTCCTGCTTTTTGCGGTTCGTGTCGAGCGCCTGATTAATGAGCGAGACGCGCTGCGTCGCTTCGTCAATCCGTGCATCAGCGTCAGCCACTGCGCCCGCGTAGTATTGCCCTACGGCCTGATTCACGGCGTCAGCCGCCGCACCGATGGCTGCTTTCGTCGCTTCGAGCTGGTCGGGCGCAACCCCGAAAACACGCACCAATACATTTTCCCCCACCGTGAGCGGCTTGATAGCCGCGATGCGAATGCGCTCGGCTTGCTCCACTGCGAGCTGCTCGGCAACCTTGGCGGTGCCGACGCTGATGCGCGCTCCCAATTCGGCTACCGTCCCCAGGCGCTTGGTTTCGGCGTCGATATCGCGCTGCAAGCGCTCCTGAGCCGTGAGCTTATCGATTTTCTCAATCGCCGCGTTTCGTTCTTTGAACGCGGCAAACTCGGCAGCGAGCCGCTTGTCGGCTGCGGCCTTTTGGACTGCTAAGGAAAGGGCTTCGATTTCGGTGCGCTTGGCGATAATAGCGGATTCGTTGCGGGTTTCGGCTGCGAGCAACTGAATCAGCTCTTCGTTTTTCACTGCCAACTGTGCAGCGAGCGCCTCACGCCCCTTAGCGGTTTCCAGCGTCACGCGGGCATTTAGGCGCGCTAGGGTAGCAGCGTTTTTTTCGGCTTCAATTCGGGTAGCGCGGTTTGCCAGCAGAATATTCAGTGCGTTTTGCGCGTCATCATAGATTTTATTTTCCTCATCGGTGCGTCGTTTGAGTCCGCTCAGCTTCTCTTTGGCTAAGTCGATTTCATCCTGCTCTACCCGTAAGCCTTGCGCCCGGCGAAGCGCGATATCCCGTTCGCCCGCTTCAATTTGGATGCCCGAAAGCTTCAGCGCGGTTTCTTCAGCAACCTTAACTGCATGCTTGGCCACATCATCAATCAGCCCGAAGGTTACCGTACTGGCGAGGTTCCGAACGCTGTCGGCAACGCTCTTAATCAGCGTGGAAATAGCTTCAAACTGCGGCTTAAACCGGGCGTAGATGCTGCTGCCTGCCTCTTTCACCTTGTCAAAATTGGCAGCAAGCAGCCCTACCAGCACCACTACGGCGCCGATGCCGGTCGTTATCAGGGCCGCGCGGGTGATTTTACTGGCTACGCTGGCTGACTCGGCCCCCAGCAGGTAGGCTTTGCCCGCGGCAATGCTCGACTTCACCACCGACAGGGTTTCGGAGTTGAGGGCCTTGCTTACCTGCTCGACTGAACTGAGCACTGTGATTGCCCCCAGTAGCTTATTCTGATACTCTTCCACCGACTGCGAGCTGAGCCCGAACGTCTCAGCGGCCACGGTTGCCACGCCGAACGCGCCCACGACGCCGTTGCCGAAATCCACGAAAGCCGCGGCTTTCTCCTTCGGATTCAGCGCGTCGATAGCGTCCTCAACTGATTTTAGC
>JAYSZD010001052.1:0-6426 GCA_043738185.1 Hymenobacter sp.
ATGGCTGAGATTCGGCGCCTGGGCATCACCCCCATTCTGGATTTGATGCACTTCGGAGTGCCCGATTTCATTGGCAACTTCCAGAACCCCGAGCTGCCGGTGCACTTCGCGGCCTACTGCGAAGCGGTAGCCAAGCGCTACCCCTGGGTGCGGTTCTACACGCCCATCAACGAGATATACGTCACGGCCAAGCTCAGTGCCAAAGACGGCATCTGGAACGAGCAGCTGAAGACCGACAAAGCCTTCGTGACGGCCCTGAAACACCTGGTGGCGGCCAGCATCATGGGCACGCAACAGATTGCCAAGCACCGTCCCGACTGCATCATCGTGCAGAGCGAGTCGGCAGAGTTCACCCACGAGCTGCGCGCCGAGCACACCTTCGAAGTGCAGATATGGAATAAGCTGCGTTTCGCCTCGCTCGATTTGCTGTATGCCCGCCACCCCGAGGGCGAAGTATTGAACTATTTGTATGACAACGGCATGACGCGCCGCGAATACGACTGGTTCATGGCCGGCGAGCCCCCCGGATACCAGATAATGGGCAATGACTACTACGGCCGGAACGAGAAAATCATGCTGCCCGATGGCACCGTGCAAACCAGTATGGACGTGCTGGGCTGGTACAACATCACCCATGAGTACTACCTGCGCTACCGCAAACCGGTGATGCACACCGAAACCAACGTGCTCGACGCCAACGATGCCCCCGGCTGGTTGTGGAAGCAGTGGGTAAACATCCTGCGGATGCGGAAAGAGGGCGTGCCCGTACTCGGCTTCAACTGGTACTCCCTCATCGACCAAGTTGACTGGGACAAGGGCCTATCACGCAAAGAGGGCACGGTGAACCCCTGCGGCCTCTTCGACCTGGACCGGAAGCCCCGCCCCGTGGCCGACGCCTACAAAATGCTGCTCCAGGAATACGGCCAGATTACGATAGTACCCCACGGCGAGCTGTTTGAGATAACCGAAGCGCCCGCCACGCTCAAAGTGGAGGTGTAGCTATTGACGCACCAACGCAAAGCCCCCAACTGCTCTGTACGAAGCAGTTGGGGGCTTTGCGTTATAAGTGTCTGCCTGTGTTTACGCATTCTCCTACCCTTCGAACACTCCCATGTCCACATCCTGCCTGCTTTTGCGTGTGGCCACCGCTTGGTCCCTGCCGGGCCTGGGGCTGCTGGCTTTGCCCGCCGGGCCCACGCCCCGCCTGGCAGACTACGCGCTACACACGGCGCTGGCCATTGAGGTGCGCTGGCCTGACGGCACAGGTCGTATCGGCACCGCCACCGTCGAGGAAATTACCCGGCGCGAGGGCACGACGCGGGGCCTGCTCCTCGACCTGGGCCCCGCCGACGCCCACTTGCCGCCTGGCACCGAAATCTGGCTGGCCGGCTGAGCCGTGACGTGGCGCGGCACCGACTACACCGGATTTTACCGGCATGCTGCCACCCAAAAAACTGTCGTCATTTATCTGACGAACAGATTTTTAACAGAATACACTAATTCCCGATAGCATAATCCGACAATTCTCGTCGGAACTAGTTGGGAGGCCGCCCCACTTTACGTAGCTTGCGCGTCTACTGTCGCACCACGCGTTTGGCCAATCTATACTAAGTATGAGATTTCTTGCTTCGTTGCTCTTGGTGTGCCTGTGGGCAGTACCAGCCGCAGCCCAGCGGATTTTGCTCAGCGGCCAGGTGGTAGAGGCAAAAAACGGTGAACCCGTGCCGTTTGCCTCCATCTTCGTGCCTGGCACCAGTTCCGGCGTCACGGCCGATGCCGAGGGTAAGTTCAAACTCGCCATTGAGGGCACGCCCGATTCGCTGGCGGCTTCGGCCATCGGGTTTGCCGTGCAGCGACACAAGCTCAGTTCGGCCTCCGTCCAAACCGTGCTTTTTCGCCTGCGAGCCGGCGGCGTGACGCTGGGCGAAGTGGTGGTGAGCTCGCGCCAACCGGAAAACCCGGCCTTCCGCATTCTGCGCGAAGTGCAGCGCCACAAGCCCGAAAACGAGCGACAGGCGCTGCAAGCGGCCGAGTACGACTCGTATAACCGTATCGAAACCAGCCTGATTGACCTGCCCGCCGGCATGGCCAAGCGCGGCATCATCAAGGATATTCGGGCGCTGGCCGTGCGTCAGGGCGCGGCGGCGGCTTCCGATGCAGACGCGCCCCTGCCCATTTTTGCTTCGGAAGTAGAATCACGGGTCTACCAGCGAACTACACCCTTGCGGCGGCGCGAAGATTTATTGCACAAGCAGATTCGGGGCGTGGGGCCGCGCGAGGGCTCCATGCTCTCGCAAATGCTGGGCTCGAACTTCCAGAACTTCGATTTCTACCCCAACTGGCAGAACGTGATGGGCAAGGACTTCATCTCGCCCATTGCCGAAGGCGGCCGCCTCACCTACGACTACGAGCTGAAAGATTCGGTACTGGTGGGCTCCGACTGGTGCTACAAAATTGCCGTCACGCCCAAACGGTCCCACGACCTGGCCTTCAAAGGCACCATTTGGATTACCCAGGAAGGCTACGCCCTGCGCCGGGCCGACCTTGTGGCAAGCCCCCACGCCAACCTCAACTTCATCGACGACCTCCGCATTTTTCAGGAACTCACCTCGCCCGCCAACGGCCCCGGCCTGCCCACCCGCACCAAACTGGTGGTGAGCGTGCGCCCCTCGGCCAAGCAGGCGGCCATGTTGGTGCGTCTCACCACCGTGAGCAGCAATTTTGTGCGCGACCAGGTGCACACCGAGCGCGGCTTCTACGACCAACCCGTGGTTTCGTCACTGATGGAGCCCGTCGCACGCGCAGGCAATGCCGTGCCCGGCGGCGCAATTCCAGGCACCACGGGCGGCTACTTCGACCTGCACCGCCCCGATACGCTCAGCCTGTCGGAACGCCAGACGTTTGCCGTACTCGACTCGGCCAAGCAGCTGCCCTCGGTGCGCAACGCCCTCGACTGGATTGAGTTGCTCGTGAACGGCTACAAGCGTGTGGGCCGCTGGGACTTAGGCCCGATTCTGAACACGTACTCGCGCAACGACTACGAAGGCAACCGGTTGCGGTTTGGCTTTCGCTCCACGCCCGAAATCAGCCGCAACTGGCTGATTCAAGGATATGTGGCTTACGGCACCAAGGATGAGAAGCTTAAGTACGACCTGCAAACCACCTTCATAGCCGAGCGCCGCCACTGGACGGTTATCAGCGCGGAGTTTCGCCACGACGTGGAACAGGCGGCACTGCTTGACAACGATTTCCTCTCATCCAACAACCTCTTTGTGGCAGCCTCGCGCTGGGGCCGCGTGCGGGAAGGCAAGCCTATTATGCGCAACCTGCTGGCGATGAGCGTGCAGCGCGACCTGTTCCACGGCTTCACACAGTACCTCACGGTGCGCAACCAGGATATTACCCCGCTCCACGATTTCGCCTACTTCACCACCGAACTGCGCGGCCCCACCGCCCCCAAAGCCCGGCACCTGGGCCTGTCAGAAATCGTGTTCGAATCGCGCTACGCCCCCGATGAAAACCTGGTGCAGAGCGAAAACCGCCGCCGGCCGGTGGGGCTCAAACGCTGGCCGGTGTTCTCATTCCGCTACATCATCGGGGCACGCAATCTGCTAAACACCAAGCCTTCGCCAGCTTACCAGAAATTCAATCTGCTGATAACGCACAGCGTGTCGGTGGGCCAGCTGGGCCGCCTGGGCTACCGTATTGAGGGCAGCCTGATACCCGACCCGGTGCCCTATCTGATTCTTAAAACTCCGCTGGGTAACCAAACCCCGTTTTATAACGGCAACGCTTTCAATCTGATGAACTACTTTGAGTTCGTCAGCGACCGGTCGGTTTCGCTCCGACTCGACCAGCATTTTGAGGGTCTTTTTCTGAATAGTCTGCCCGGCATCCGGCGCCTGAACCTGCGCTTCGTGGGCACGGCCAACATCCTGTACGGTGGCTTGTCGGCCTCCAACGCCGAGCAGCCTCGTACTGACACCAACGGCGAACTGCTCCCGATACTGCGACCTCTGGGCCGGCAGCCTTACATGGAGGTAGGCTACGGCCTTGAAAACATCTTTAAATTCGTCCGGGTTGACTTCATTCACCGACTCACGTACCGCGACTCGCCGGGTGCAAGAACGTTCGGCATCAAGGTTGGAGCACAGTTCCGACTGTAATACGGACCACCTTTTAGTCAGCTTTGAGGAGCCCGTCACTCAACCTTTCGAGGGTTTTATTGTACTTTGGATGCCCCATGCCGTACTACTGCAATCGATTTTGGGACCAGCAACCCACTAATCCGGCCGGGGGGGGCTGGCGGCGCGTCCTTCGCACGGGCCTGGTTTTTCTCGTCTTGCTGAGCGCCAGCCTGCGCGCCACTGCCGCGCCCGAAGACACCCTGGTGGTGAATCCCGCGCTGCCTTTTATCTACCTGCAAGACTATTACTACAGCGTGCTGGAGGACCCAACGGGCCGCCTGACCATTACCGACGTACAATCTCCGGCCTGGGCCCGACGCTTTCATACCCTGCGGGGCTCCACACAGCCGCCCAACATTCAGCACCCCAACAGCACCTACTGGCTGCGCATCACCGTGCGCCACCCGGCCACCCAAACGGCCACCTGGTACCTCGAACTCTACGACTCGCACATTGGTCGGGCGGTGTTTTTCCGACCCTCTCTCACGGCGGCAGCTCCTGGGGCCCCGCCGGCTTACGACAGCGTGGCCACGGGCGCCAGCCTGCCCTTTGCCACCCGCCCGCATCCCTACAAAAACTTCCTTTTCGACCTGCCGCCCCAGCTGGGCCAAACGGCCACCTACTACCTGCGCCTCCACTCCGAAACCCGCACTAGCTTCCGGGCCATGCTGCACAGCGGCGACGGCCTTATTCCCGAATTGTCGCTGCAATACTGGCTATTAGGCGGTTTCTACGGCATTCTGTGCATCATGGTGCTCTACAACATCATTCTGTTCTTTTTCCTGAAAGAGCGCACTTACCTCTACTATGTACTCTACGTACTGA
Source organism: Hymenobacter sp. (assembly GCA_043738185.1). Lineage (GTDB taxonomy): Bacteria > Bacteroidota > Bacteroidia > Cytophagales > Hymenobacteraceae > Hymenobacter. The sequence continues at coordinate 5,013 of JAYSZD010001052.1, forward strand.
GCGGCACGTTGCTTTTTCTCACCGAAGACGGCCTGGGATTTCAGTACTTATGGGCTGCCGCGCCGGGATTCAACTACTTTATCGGGGCTGTGGCGCCAGTGCTGCTGCTGCTCACGTTTGCCACCTATGCCAGCGGCTTTCTTGATATGGCTTCCCGGCTGCCGGCCCTGCACCGCCTGGGACGCTGGGTAGTGGGGGTGAGCACCGCCCTGCTCCTGCTCGACGCTGCTATCATCCATTCTGGCTTTAGCTTCTGGCTATACTTAACGCCGTACGGATTACTTTACTACTCTGGTTTTCAGGCCTATAAAAAAGGATTGAAGCCTGCTCGCTACCTGCTATTGGGCCAGGGACTGGTGGCAGCCAGCCTCCTGTTTCTCATCATGCGCAAGCTGGGCATCGATTTTTATAATAATGCCTACACCGTTTACAGCTTGTACGTGGCATTTGTACTTGAAGTAGTGGTGCTGAGCTATGCTCTGGGCGAGAAAATAAAGGGCATCATGGACACCACGCTGCTCACCCAGCACCGCCTGCTCAAGCAGTTGCGCAAAAAGCACCAGGCTCAGGACCGCCTAGTGGTGCAGATGCAGGAAAACCAAGCATTAAAAGACCAGCTCAATACTGAGCTGGAAGCCCTTGTTAATCAGCGGACCACGGAATTACGCCACCAAAACGATACCGTGGCGGCCCGCAACCGGGAACTACTCGAAGCCAATGGGCTGCTGGCACTGCAATCGGCCGCCATCGAAAAGCTGAACGGCGACCTTAGCCGCGACCTGCACGCCGAGAAGGCCGCCCGCATTGAAGCCCGGGAAGTGGACTTCGGCGAGTTCAGCCAGATTTACCCAGATAAGGACGCCTGCCTGCGCTACCTCGCCGACCTGAAATGGGCCCACGGCGGCTATCGTTGCCGGAAGTGTGGCCACGAAAAGAGTTGCGAGGCCCGCGAACCCTACGCCCGACGCTGCACCCGCTGCCGGTACGTGGAGTCGGCCACAGCGGGCACTTTATTGCAAAAGTGCAAATTCTCGATTGTGAAAGCCCTTTATGCAGTGTTCCTTTTGCACGCACACAGAGGTAACTACTCGCCTGCCGAGCTGGCGCGCGTGCTGGAGCTTCGGCAGGCCACTAGCTGGGCCTTCGCACAGAAAGTGCTGGCAGCCCTGCAGCGCCGCCGCATGGCAACTGACTTTGAAGAAGGGGAGGCCTGGACTTACGTACTACTGGATGGTGCTGCAGAAGTGGAGTTGGCTGAAATGGAAGAGGAATAAAGCAGGCAAATTCGGAGGACAAACTTCCGGTAACGATTGTGGCGCGAAACCACGAAACTATGTGGCTTTAGCAGACACTCCAGGGGATATTGGGGCCGCTTAGTGCTTCGATGAGCGAAACGGAAATTTTTTTTTGTGTT
>JAYSZD010001053.1:0-1029 GCA_043738185.1 Hymenobacter sp.
CACCCGGGCCTGTCGGATGGTGTTGCAAAAGCCGGTGCTGGCGTGGGCATCACCATGGGAGTCGATGCCCGTGCCTGCCACAAAATAAGCCCGGCCCGCCACGCGCACGGCCAAATCGCAGCCTTTGCCCGGCAGGCCCAGCCGGCACTGCCCGCAGGCGGCGTCTACGAGCAGCGTATCGGCAGGCGCGGCGGCACTGCCCGTATTCGGCGGGGCCGGCACACGCTGCGCCACTGCCGGCCCCGCCGAGGCGAGGCCGATAAGGAGGAGCAAGGGCAGAAGTACTTTCATGAGTTCAAGGAGAGTTGACGGTTCAAGGTACAGCGCATCGTGGTAAAGCGTATTCCAAGGAGGAAGTTCTAGCGCGCTAAGCTGCCCCAACAAAGACCTGCTGATGCGTGACAGCAGTAAAGACGTTGTGCCGATTAAGAAATGTAGTTTTTTAGACCAGATTTTAGCATAATCCACTGGCTCGTTACGACAGTTGCCTGCCCTCGGCTCCGGCAACGCTACAACCCGGCTTCCAGCGCGCGCCGCTCGTCCAGCAGGGCCCGCCGGGTTTCATAGTCGTCGGCCCCCTTCAGCTGCTGCCCGATGCTGACGTAGCGGGCCGAGAAAGCAACAAACTTCGCTGTACCCTCGAAGTGGCGCAGCCAGTCGGCAAAGTCGACCAGCTCGGGGTCCTGGCTCGAATAGGGCAGCAATTCGGCCAGGTAGGGCATTTCCATATTGGAGCCTTCCCACATGCCGCGCGGCACCAGCGGCCGGCCAAAAAACCGGTCGAACAAGTAGGTATTGCAGCAAAAGGTCTGGGCGGCCTTGCGCTCGGCATCTTTCAGCCGGCCGTTTTTGAACAGCAGAATGGTCCACTCAAATAGAAAATCGGGGTAGCCGATGTCGTCGCCAAAGTTTTTATCGAACCAGCGGGTGTAGCGCAGCCCGCCCGCGTAGTCGCCCAGCTGCACGTAGAGCTTGGGCGGCAGGTAGCGGTAGCCTCCGCTGTCGTCGTAATCGCCAAAACGCCGCTTT
>JAYSZD010001054.1:0-2569 GCA_043738185.1 Hymenobacter sp.
GAAACCATGGCGGCGCTGCTGTCGCTGTTCTCACAGGTGGAAGCGGCCTGCGCCCAGGCCGCGCTGGAGCTGGAGCAAAAGCTGCGGTCTCTGACGTCGGTCCCGCCCTTGGCGCCACCGGAACAATAGCAGAAGCGCCGGGACAAGCGCACCGGCGGGGGCGCTGTGGCGGGCAACCGGCACGGTCCGCGGCCGACCCACAAGTAGCAGGCCGCCCCCCCGCCGCAAGGCACTCTTTTACTCAAAGGGTGATTTGTGCAGGCTCCAGCTAGTAAAGTGTGCGACCTAGCCTCTTGTTGGGCTGCTTCTTGTGTTTATGGAGAGTGTCTAGTCCGTTTGCGGAACAGCGTAGGAATTGGAGCAGGGCCACCCGACGGGTCTCCCCGAGTGGCGTAGCTTTAGCCCCCGAACGCGCGGCGCTCGAATACCCGACATGTTGCTCCCATTCCTCCCATGAAAAAATCAGTCACCGCTTCTCTGCTGGCGGCGAGTCTGTTGCTGGCCGCTACTACCGCTCAGGCGCAGGCTACCTTCCGCATTGGCGCCAAAGTGGGCTATAACCGGTCGTTTGCCGGTTTCGAGTACCCCAACCAAGACTACCTGAAGGTTACTAACTCCTCCCGCAACGGCGTGGAGGCAGGCCTCGTGGCGCAGATAAGCTTCTCCGACCACTTTGCAGTGCAGCCGGCCGTACTCTACGCCCAAAAGGGATTTGGCTTCGTGGAAGACGCCTACGACGCGCCTTACAACTACACCTACAAGGGAGAGTACAGCTTCCGCATGAACTACTTGACTCTGCCCCTCAACTTGCTCTACAGCTCGCAACCCGGCAGCCAGGGCCTGCAGGTATTTGCCGGCCCGTACGTGGGCTGGCTGCTGGGCGGCGAGTTTATCTCTTCCCAGACCGGCCGGTACGCGAGTGGCAACGGCCCATCCCAGTCCAATGAGGGCGAAGTGGAGGCCGGTGATACCTACCACAACAATCCCAAAGAGGCCTACGTCTCCCGAGGCGTGGACGCCGGTTTGCAAGGGGGACTCGGCCTCGGCTTTGCCGGCGGATTCCAGGTGCAGGCCAGCTACAGTCAGGGCCTGCGTAACCTGGGGGCCAAATACGAACCCGGTCTGACCACCCGAACCCCGCCCACCTACCGCAACCACGCCTTCCAGCTCTCGGCGGCGTACCTGTTTAGCCCCAAAAAATAGGTGCGGGTGCCTGCTATCCTCGGGTTTCTGCTGCACCGAGCTCCGGCTGAAGTATAGTTCGCATAAAGGGCATACCGTCGGTTGCTGGTGTGCCCGTTTGACGGAAAGAGGATGCCGAAACTTGCCGGTGAAGGCACAGACCACGGTAATGCGTACTTGGCTTGAGCAAAACTGGCGGCAGGCTCCGGCAGGGACCGGAAAAGCGGTTAGTCTAGGAGGGCTTGTTGGAGCAGTGCGTTGGCAGTAGTGGTAGCAGGCTTCATGGGAGCAAAGGTTGTGGAACCGCAAGAAATCGCCACTTCCCATCCTATGGTGGTAGCGTAAACGTGCTCCGTTCAAAAATAGGAGCGAAAGAACACAATGAGCAACGCGTGGGCTACCTTCAAGCTACGAAACCTTCTGTTTTACTGTGCTGTCTCATCCTGTCATTGCTGCCGGATTGCATCAGCGAAAAATGCGCGCCGGATAGCAATAGCTTGACGGAAGGAGGTGGCCTTAGTTTCCACTTGGTCGATGCACGCACCGGCCAAGATTTGCTGGCTCAGTTACCCGGCAAAGGCCCGCAGTATGCGCTGGATACCGTGATGGTCTACAACGAGCGAGGAGGAGAGCATCAAAAAGTGTGGGGCAGTAGGAGTCAACAACCTGCAGGCTTAACTTGGGAGCCCATCTTTGTAGGTGAACGCAATGCCGCCACTCCTTGTGCCCCCTTCTGCCGTCGGCGATGACCTTTGGTGCGGAAGCCCTAACTCACCAACAACTCCTTCAGTTTAGTGCTTAAACTGTCCAGCGTAATTGGACCATCTCAGCATTTGCCCAAAGCCGTGGCCATTACGGAGCCCGCAGCCGAGGGCTTATTGCCCGCCTGACGGGGGCAACAAACGCCCAACCGGTTAGAGCACCAACCATGTTTTGGTTCCGTCGTCGTCGTAAGAAGCTAGCAGCAGGTCCCCGCCGGGCTGGAATTGTACCCGGCGCGCGGCACCTTTGCCTCGGCTCTTGTATTCAGGGCGGTTCTCAGTGCGGTTCCAGAGCATTGTTTCACCGGTGGCGAAGCCCAAAGCGAGGGTGCGGCCGCTGGGCTCAACGGCCACGGCCGTAAGCGCCTGGGGTAGGCGCACAGTACTCAAGGCCCCTCCAGACCGTAAGGGCCAGATACTCAAGTTTGGGGTGCCGGTAGCAATGAGCAGCGAATCAGCGTGCAGACAGAGGCTGCGCACGGCGGCCACTCCCACGGCCCGCTGCTCCTGGGTTTTTGCATCGAGGCGATACACCAAAACCACGCCCGAGTCAAAGCCCAAGGCCAGGCGCTGGCCGTCGGGGCTAAAGGCCACGGCCGTGAAGTTGCTTTTGGTCGGCAGCGCCA
>JAYSZD010001055.1:0-1027 GCA_043738185.1 Hymenobacter sp.
CTCCAGAGCAAACTGCAGCTGGAACTGGTGGTATTTGGCGGTGGCACGGACGTGTTTCGCCGCAGCCAGCCTTACGAAGCCGAGCTCCGGGCCTTGCAGCAGCAGGGCGTTATCCTGGCCCAGTGCCAGAACACGCTGAAGGAACGCCAGATTCGTCCGGACGAGCTATTTTCCTTCATCTCCTACGTGCCCACCGGCAACGGGGAACTGATTATCCGGCAGCAGCAGGGCTGGGCCCTGGTACACCCCTAAACAAATCCGTTACCTTCCTGCTCATGACCACTCCCCAACTCGGTCTGCGTGAAAACTGGCACCAGTTCAGCCTGCTCGTGCTCATTAACGCCTTCGTGGGCGGCATGGTGGGGCTGGAGCGGAGCATTCTGCCCCGGCTTGCTGAGCAGGAGTTTCACCTGGTGGCCCGCTCGGCCATTCTTTCATTTATCGTCGTCTTCGGCCTGACCAAAGCCATAGCCAACTACTACGCCGGAGCTTGGGCCAACCGAATTGGGCGCAAAAACCTGCTCGTCATCGGCTGGCTGTTTGGGCTGCCGGTGCCGCTGCTGCTGCTCTGGGCGCCGAGCTGGGGCTGGGTGATTGCGGCCAATGTGCTGCTGGGCCTCAACCAGGGCCTGGCCTGGTCGAGCACGGTGGTCATGAAGATTGACCTGGTGGGCCCGAAACAGCGCGGGCTGGCCATGGGCCTGAACGAGTCGGCCGGCTATCTGGCCGTGGCCGCTACGGCCTTTGCCTCCGGCTGGCTGGCCACCGAGTACGGCCTGCGTCCCTACCCGTTTTATCTGGGCATCGGGCTGGCGGTACTGGGCCTGCTGGGCTCGCTGCTGGTGCGCGACACCCGCCACCACGTCGCCCTGGAGGCGACGCAGGCCCCGGCCATGCCGACCGGCCCGGCGCTTTCCTTCTGGGACGTGAGCTGGCGGCACCCGAACCTGGGCTCGGTTACGCAGGCCGGGCTCGTGAACAACCTCAACGACGGCATGGTCTGGGGCCTGCTGCCGCTGCTGCTGGC
>JAYSZD010001056.1:0-2565 GCA_043738185.1 Hymenobacter sp.
GGCCACGCCGTGGTGCAGAGCGGGGCCACCGACCTCGGCACCGGCACCTACACCGTGATGACGCAGGTAGCCGCCGATTCGCTGGGCTTGCCGCCGGAGAAAATCCGCTTTGAGCTGGGTGACAGCAGGCTGCCCACCGCGCCCAATTCGGGCGGCTCAGTGGCGGCGGGCACGGTGTCGTCGTCCGTCTATATGGCGGCGCAGGACGTGTGGGACCGGCTAACCCGGCTGGCCATTAAGGATAAAAATTCGCCGCTGTTCGGGGCTAAGACCGAAGACGTAGCCGTTGAGAATGGCCGCCTTCAACTCAAAAAGGACAAAGGCAAAGGCGAAAATTACATGGCCCTAATGAAGCGCGCTGGCCTGGACGACATCGAAGGTAGCGGCAGCGGCAAGTACGGCGCGGGCTACGAAACCGGCCAGTCGACCAGCCCCGCCAGCTCGGGCAACAACGAAAAGCCAGCGACGCACTCCATGCACTCTTTCGGCGCGCACTTCTGCGAGGTGCAGGTGGACCCCGATTTGGGCACCGTGCGCGTGACCCGTTGGGTGAGCGTGCACGGCGCCGGCCGCATTCTCAACGCCAAAACGGCCCGCAGCCAGATTATCGGCGGCTCCATTTTCGGCATCGGCGCGGCCCTGATGGAAGCCACGCACCGCGACCACCACTTTGCCCGCTACGTCAACGCCGATTTGGCCGACTACCACATTCCTGTGAATGCCGACATTCCGGAGATGACAGTCGAGTTTATCGACGAGCACGACCCCTACATCAACGCCATGGGCGTGAAGGGCATCGGCGAGATTTCGATGGTGGGCGTATCGGCGGCGGTTGCTAATGCCATTTTCCACGCCACCGGCAAGCGCGTGCGCGACCTGCCCATCACGCCCGATAAAATCCTGGCTACCAAATCAGTTTAGATGCCCGCATCAGCCCTGCCTAACGCACTCAGCGCCACCGTTCCGGCTTCGTCCGGGACGGTGGCGCTGCTGTTACTGGCCGCCGGGGCTTCCACCCGCATGGGCCAGCCCAAGCAGTTGTTGCCTTATCGCGGCCGCACGCTGCTGCGCCACGCCGCCGAAACGGCCGTGGCCACGGGGTGCGCGCCGCTGGTGCTGGTCACCGGCGCACTGCACGAATCTTTGGCTGCCGAAGTCGCGGATTTGCCCTTGCAGGTGGTGCATAATCCGGACTGGCAAGCGGGCATGGCGTCTTCTATTCAAACCGGGTTGACTGCTGCAACGGCCGCTCAACCCCGTGCCTACCTCGTCATGCTGACCGACCAGCCACTGGTTACTGCCGAGCTACTCCAGCAGCTCATCGTTCAGCAACAGCACAGCCGGGCCGCCGTGGTGGCCACGGCTTATGGCGATGCACTGGGTGTTCCGGCCGTGTTCGACCAGTCGCTGTTGCCCGCACTCAACGGCTTGCGCGGCGCGCAGGGCGCCAACCGCCTCATCGCCGGCCTGGGGGCAGCCGTCGGCCGCATCGCTTTCTCCGAGGGCTTGCTGGATGTGGACACGCCGGAGCAATACGCTTCCCTGCTAGCCAATAAGCCGGAATAACGGCATTCTTGCGGCTGACTTACCCCGCCAGAGCGGCTAGATTTTACCCATTTCCAATTTACGGAGCTTATCGGCCCGCCAAGTAGTGATGGCCACCACCAGTAGCGTCATCACGCCCCCGAATACTACCGACCGCACCGTGCCCATCAGTCGGGCCGCTACGCCGCTCTCGAATGCGCCAATCTCATTGCTGGAACCGATGAAAATGTTATTCACCGCCGAAACCCGACCCTTCATGTACTCCGGAGTGAAGGTGTGAATGAGAGTGGAGCGCACGATAACCGAGACGGAATCAAACACCCCGGTCAGGAACAGGAGCCCCAGCGACAGGTAGAAGTTTTTGGACAGCGCGAACCCGATGGTAGCCGCGCCAAACCCCGCCACGGCCCACAGCAGCTTGCGGCCCGCGTGCCGTTGCAGCGGATAATAAGTCAGAAGTACGGCCATCAGCACGGAGCCTACCGCCGGCGCGGCTTCAAGGTGTCCAAACCCGGTGGCACCCACGTTGAGAATATCGGCCGCAAAAACGGGCAGCAACGCCACCGCGCCCCCGAAAAGTACCGCGAACATATCCAACGACAGCGCGGCGAGCACCAACTGGTTGCTAAAAATGAACCGCAGGCCGCTCAGCACGCTGTCTTTCAGGTTGAGCCGCTCGCCCTCCGTGGGCGGGAGGGGCCGGCCGGCAATCCGGGCAAACTGGAACAGCGCCAGCCCCAGTAGCACCGTAGTGACAAGGTAGGAATCAGCCACGCCCAAATGCGCAATCAGGTACCCGCCAATGGCCGGCCCCAGCACCGCCGAGCCCTGGTAAGTAGTGCTGTTCCAGGTGATGGCATTGGGCAAAAAGGCCCGGTCGGGCAGCAGCTGGGGCATGAACGAGAACAGCGCGGGCCCCATGAAGCCACGCGCGATGCCACTCACGAAAATCACGCTGTAGAGTGGAACGGTGTAGAGCGAATCTTTCGCCAGCAAACCAATGCCATACGGACTGGCAAA
>JAYSZD010001057.1:0-1026 GCA_043738185.1 Hymenobacter sp.
CCCCCCCCCCCCCCCCCCCCCCCCCCCCCCCCCCCCCCCCCCCCCCCCCCCCCCCCCCCCCCCCCCCCCCACTTTAACATCTCACTCCCGTGAACACCGTCCGCCCCAAAAAGCATTTGGGCCAGCACTTCCTGGCCGACCCCAATATTGCCCGCAACATTGTGGGCGCGCTGCAGCTGCCCGACGGCGTGCGCGAAGTGCTCGAAATCGGGCCCGGCATGGGCGTGCTCACGCAGTACCTGCTGCAAAATCCGGCCTATCAGACCAGCGTGGTCGAGATTGATACCGAATCGGTGGCCTACCTGAAAGTGCATTACCCGGCGCTCACCGACCGCATTTACGCCACCGATTTTCTCAAGCAGAGCCTGGCCGCGATGTTCCCGGACCAGCCGCTGGCCATCATCGGCAACTTCCCCTACAACATCAGCAGCCAGATTTTCTTCGCCGTGCTCAACAACCGCCAGCAGGTGCGCGAGGTGGTGGGCATGATTCAGAAGGAAGTGGCCCAGCGCCTGGCCGAGCCGCCCGGCTCGAAAACCTACGGCATCCTGAGCGTGCTTTTGCAGGCCTACTATAAGATTGAGTACCTGTTTACGGTGCCGCCGCACGTGTTTGTGCCGCCGCCCAAGGTGGAGTCGGCCGTGGTGCGCCTCACGCGCAACGACACGCTGCAGCTGGACTGCGACGAGAAGCTGTTTTTTCGGGTGGTGAAGCAGGCGTTCCAGACGCGCCGCAAGACGCTGCGCAACGCGCTGAAACCGTTCGGCATGCCTGCTGAGGCGACCACAGACCCCATTTTCGAGAAGCGCGCCGAACAGCTGGGCGTGGCCGAGTTCGTGGGCCTGACGCAGCGCGTGGCGCAGCACCAGGCGGCGGGCGCATCGCTGCCGGATTTGGATATTAGCGATGTGGCCGAGTAGGCGGGCCTACAAGTCGTCACATAAACCCAATTTTCAAATTTCAGATGAAAAAAATACTCGTTGCCGCCTCGTTGCCGCCTCGTTGCTGATATGCTCATTCACTATG
>JAYSZD010001058.1:0-6400 GCA_043738185.1 Hymenobacter sp.
GGGGCAATTCTTCCACCTGCACCTGGCGGCCCACTTTGGCGATGGCCTGGAATTTCTCCTCGGGGCTGAGCTCGCCCAGGCTTTCGATGTACACCTGCAGATGGTGCAGTGAAGGCGGCTGCGACGACACCGGCGGGTAAAAATCCCGAATGGTGCCCTTGTAAATAAACTGCCAGTCGAGCAGAATAAACTGCCCCAGGCTATCCACGAAGATGGGCACTGGCTGAAACAGGGCCTTATCTAAATTATCAAAGACGGTGCGGCCGCCGGCGAAAGAAATTTCCCGCTCGCGCGAAGTGCCCCCGAAAAAAATGCCGATTCTCATAAGTGGAGCAAAGGTAAGGAGGGGAACGGGGGCAGAAGAATGAAAACCCCCCTCCTTACCAAGGAGGAGATGCCAGCGCGACGCGCTGGCTGGGGTGGTTGTGGGCGTTGAACGGTACCCTGATGGGAGTACCTGAGAGCTGCTCAACGCCTACAGTACAAGAAAGTAACGCCTACAAACGAATCTCAACGCCCACAACCACCCCAGCTGGCGCGTCGCGCCAGCGCCTCCTCCATGGTAAGGAGGGGAGTTGTCGTGCTACTTTGCAGCCTCAAACCAACGCCTTCCCATTCGATGAACACCCTCGATACCTACAATTTCGCCGGCAAGCGCGCCGTGATGCGCGTCGACTTCAACGTGCCGCTCGATAAGGACCTGCGCATCACCGACGATACCCGCATCCGCATGGCCACGCGCTCGGTGCTGAAAATCCTCAACGATGGCGGCTCCGTGGTGCTGCTTTCGCACTTGGGCCGGCCCAAGGGCGGCTACGAAAAGAAGTTTTCGCTGGAAAGCCTGGTGGTGCGCCTCACCGAGGAGTACGGCCGCGAGGTGCAGTTTGGGGGCGATGTGCTGGGCGACGATGCCGCGCAGAAAGCCGCCGCCCTGCAGCCCGGCCAGGTGCTGCTGCTCGACAACGTGCGCTTTCATAAGGAAGAAGAGGAAGCCGGCGACCAGGACTTTGCCGCCAAGCTGGCCCGGCTGGGCACCGTGTACGTTAACGACGCCTTTGGCACCGCGCACCGCGCCCACGCCTCCACGGCTGTGATGGCCCATTCCTTCGCGCCCGAAGACCGGGTGGGCGGCTACCTGCTGCAGTCGGAGCTCGATAACGCCAAAAAGGTGCTGGAAGAAGCTGAACGGCCCTTCACCGCCATTATGGGCGGCGCCAAGATTTCGGACAAGATTCTCATCATCGAAAAACTCCTCGATAAGGTCGACAACCTGCTCATCGGTGGGGGCATGGCCTACACTTTTGCGGTGGCCCAGGGCGGCAAAGTGGGCAGCTCGCTGCTCGAAGCCGACAAGGTGGACCTGGCCCGCGAGCTGATTCAGAAGGCCAAGGACAAAAGGGTGAACCTGGTGCTGCCCGCCGACTCGCTCATCGCCAATAAGTTCGCCAACGACGCCGAAACCAAAGTGGCCTCCAACGCCGACATTCCCGACGGCTGGATGGGCCTCGACCTGGGCCCTGAGAGCCGCGAGGCCTTCACGGCCATTATCCGCGAGAGCAAAACCATCCTCTGGAACGGTCCCATGGGCGTGTTCGAGATGCCCAACTTTGCCAAAGGCACTGAGCAGGTGGCCCACGCCATTGCCGATGCCACGGCCAAAGGCGCTTACTCGCTCATCGGCGGCGGCGACTCGGCGGCGGCCGTACAGCAGCTCGGTTTCGGCGAGCAGGTGAGTTACATCAGCACCGGCGGCGGCGCCCTGCTCGAGTACATGGAAGGCAAGGAACTGCCCGGCGTAGCGGCGCTGGGGTAGGGCCGGTGCCGCTTTCTGCGGAGGGTAGCTGGAAAGCCCCCACGGTCCGATGCGGGCCGTGGGGGCTTTTTCGTGGGTTGTTTAGGTTAAATATGCTAGTTTTTATAGAGTAATTACTGTATGTTTGTTTGCCGTTTATTTAGTAGTCCTGTCGGCTTCAACTGCCCCTTTCACTTCCTTCATTTCCCGCTTTTCTATGGCAATACCTTCTGCTGTTTCTCATACGGAGCCGGGTGCGCCGCAGCCCGCCGCAGCCCGCCGCAGCTGGCTCAAAGGCCTGGGTGCCCTAGTGGGCGGCCTGCTCCTGAGCCGCGGCGCCCAGGCCCGCCCCGCCGCCCCCAGGCAGGTGCAGAGCATTGAGCCCTACCTCTCCGAAATCCAGCTGTTTCCCTATGGCTCGGCCCCAAGGGGCTGGGCACGCTGCGAAGGGCAGCTACTCTCCATTGCTCAGAACCAGGCGCTGTTTGCCCTACTGGGTACTAATTACGGCGGCGATGGCCGAACCACCTTTGCCCTGCCCGACCTGCGCGGGCGCATGCCGATAGGCTTCGGCCAGGGGCCGGGGCTGCCATACTACGTCCAGGGGCAGTTCGGCGGCGACGATTCGTTGGCGCTTTCGAGCGCGCAGCTTCCTACCCACACCCACGGCTACCAGGTGAGCAGCGCCGCCGCCACCAGCAACTCGCCGGTGAATACCGTGGCGGCCGTAGCCTCGGCCAGCAACGACCTCAACGGCGAAGGCGTGAGCCTGCTGGCGTACGGCGCCGACCCCGACAGCAACCTCGCGGGCACTGCCCTCGCCCCGGCGGGCGGCAGCCAGCCCGTGAACGTGATGTCGCCCGGGCTGGCGCTTTGCTACTGCATTGCCATTCAGGGTATTTTCCCTTCCCGCAACTAAAGCCCCGGCCGGGGTGCTTCCCCTCCCGCCTGTTTTACTTATGACTGATTTCGACTCTCCTGCCGCCCCGGCGGCCGACGCCGGGCTTGCGCAGCCCGAACCCGCCCGCCGCAGCTGGCTGAAGCGCCTGGGAGCCCTGCTGGGCGGCACCGCCCTGGCGGCCCCCGCGCTGGCCCGGCCCGCGAGCCCCTTGGGAGGCACAAATTCCTACGTTGGCGAGATAGTGCTGCTGGCCTGCGATTTCGCGCCGCGCAACTTTGCCCTGTGCCAGGGCCAGCTATTGTCTATCGCTTCGAACACGGCGCTGTTTTCCATCCTGGGCACTACCTACGGCGGCAATGGCCAAACCACCTTTGCCCTGCCCGACCTGCGCGGGGCTGCCGCCATCGGGGCGGGGCAAGGGCCGGGTCTTACAGTTCGGGACCTGGGCGAGCGTGTGGGCACTCCCACCCGCACACTGCTCACCGCCGGGCTGCCCGCGCACCAGCACCCCGCTCGGGTGAGCAATGCGGCTGGAACCAGCAGCTCGCCCGCCCTGGGTGTGCCGGCGGTGTTGGCGGACGGCGCCACGGCCACCGGCGAAGCCATTGCCTACTTCAACCGGGCACCCGCGCCTAATGCCGCCGCCGCCGCCGCCGCCGTAGCCGCCGCCGGTTCCCAGCAGGCCTTTGAGCTGTCGCCCTACCTGGCCCTGAATTACTGCATTTGCCTTTTTGGCGTGTTTCCGCCGCGTCCTTAGTAGGAGCATTTACCTTCCTTTTTAATAATTCTTTTGCGATGCGACTATGCGACTAATAGCTACCGCTGCCGGCCTGATGCCGGCGTATGGTGTTCGTCCGGCCCCGGCGCAGCCGGAGCGCCGCAGCTGGCTCAAGCGCCTGGGCGCGTTGGTGCTCGGCGCCGCGGTGGCGGCCCCCGCCGCGGCCGGCCCCCGCAATACGTTAAATGCGCCCTATATCGGCGAGATAATGCTGTTCGCGGGCAGCTTCGCCCCCCGGGACTACCTCCCGTGTGACGGGCAGTTGTTGCCAATATCGGAATATGATACCTTGTTTAGTTTGATTGGAACCACCTACGGGGGCGATGGCCAAACCACCTTTGCCCTGCCCGACTTGCGCGGCCGGGCCCCCCGGCATTTTGGGCAGGGTCCGAGCTTCGCCAGTTACTCCCTGGGCCAGTCTTTTGGGGCCGAAACCGTGACCCTAACGCAGGCGCAGGCACCGGCCCACACCCACGGGCTGCAGGCCAGCACCACGCCTACCAGTGCCACCCCCGTTGGCTTTTTGCCGTCTGCCACCGTAGCCACCGATGTGAACGGCGAAGCGGTGAGTGCGCTGGGCTACGCGGACACGCCCAACGACACGGCCGCCGCCGGCACCGTGCAGTCCACCGGCAGCGGCCAGGCCATCGACATCATGCCGCCTTCGCTGGCCATGACTTATTGCATCTCGGTATTTGGAGTTTACCCATCGTTTTCATAACGAGGGAATTGTCCTTTTATGTGCAACCCGCTACTTTTCATGGAACCCTTCTTATTTCTTCACCTCCTGCCCGCATGAAACACAGCTATAATTTGCGGCGCTTTGCCCAACTGGGCGTAGCGCTGGTGCTTTTGCTGCTGCTGGCAGTGCCCGGTGCCCAGGGCCAGGCCGTGCGGCTCTACTACACGCAAGGCAGCGGTAGTAACGCCGCCCTCGACGCCGCCAAAGCGGTGAACCCGGATGGCACGGCCGGTGCCACGCTGGCCAGCGGCGCCACCAACTTCCGGCAGCCCGCCGGCATTGCCTTCGACCAGGCCAACAGCTTCGTGTATGTGGCCGACCACTATCTGGGCGCCACCGGCATTGTGCGCTACAACAACGACGGCACCAACCGGACGGTCGTCGTGCCGCCTACCGCAGGCGCCACCTACAACGGTTTGGCCCTGGACGCGGCCGGCAACCGCTTGTTTTTCACCCAGGGTAGCGCCACCAACCCCTCGCTGGATGCGCTGAAAGTGGTGAGCCTGGACGCAGGCTTTGCCGTCACGACGCTGACCAGTGGCGCCGCCAGCTTCACCCAGCCCACCGACTTGGCCCTGGACGCAACGAACGGCTTTTTGTACGTGGCCGACCAGTTCATCGGTAGCGGCGGCATCCTGCGCTTTAGTCTGACAGGAACCGGCCGCATTGTGGTGGTGCCGGCCCTCGCTAACGCAGCTTACAACGGCTTGTCCCTGGACGTGGCCGGCAATCGGCTGTTCTTTACCCAGGGTAGCGCCGATGCTGCGCTGGACGCGCTGAAGGTGGTGAGCCTGGCCGCGGGCTTTGCCGTCACGACGTTGGCCAGCGGTGCCGTCAGCTTCACCCAGCCCACCGACCTGGCCCTGGACGCGACGAACGGCTTTTTGTACGTGGCCGACCAATTTGTGAGCACGGGCGGCATTCTGCGCTTCAGCACCGCCGGCGCCAGCCGCACGGTGATTGTGCCGCCCACGGCCGGCGCCACTTATAATGGCCTGGCCCTCGCGGTTTCGGTAGCCGTAGCCCCAACCGTAACCACGGCCGCGGCCACCAGCATCACAACCGCCAGCGCCGTGCTGGGTGGCAACGTGACGGCCGACGGCGGTGCCAATGTCACGGGCCGGGGCGTGGTGTACAGCTCCACCAACACCGCGCCCGCTATCGGCGGCAGCGGTGTGACGCAGGACCCCAATGGCTCGGGGGCGGGCACCTTTTCAGAAACCATTTCGAGCCTGGCAGGCGGCACCACGTACTACGTGCGGGCCTATGCCACCAACAGCGCGGGCACGAGCTACGGCAGCGTCCGGACCTTTACGACCCCGACCACTGTCGTGTCCATCGTGCGGGTAGACCCTAACCCCACCAACGCGGCCACGGTCCGCTTCACGGTAACTTTTGCGAATTCCGTCACGGGTATATCACTCAGCAATTTTTCTGTACCAGCCAGCGGCAGTATTTCTGGATTAAGCATCAGCAGCATAAGCGGCTCGGGCACTACGTACACCGTCATTGTAAATACCGGCAGCGGCAGCGGCACGCTGCGCTTGAACCTAGCCAACAGCACGGGCCTCAGCCCCAGCGTGAGCAGCCCCTTCACCAGCGGCGAAAGCTACATTATTGACAGGACCGCCCCCACCGTGGACATCAGCAGCTCGACGGCGGCCAGCGGCAGCACGAGCAGTGCCAGCCCGTTTGCCTACACGGTGACTTTCTCGGAAGCCGTAACCGACTTCGGAGCCGGCGACGTGAGCGTTGGCAACGGTGCCCTGTCGGCCTTTACACCCGTTTCGGCCACGACTTACACCTTTAATGTGACGCCGGCCGGCAACGGCGCGGTGACGGTGAACGTGCCGGCCAACGTGGCTCAGGACGTGGTCGGCAACAACAATACGGCTGCTCCTGCGGCCTACAGCATCACCTACGCCGCGCCTGCCGCCACGGTAGTATCGGTGACGCGCCTGACGCCCTCGCCCACAGCCACGGCATCCGTGAATTACCGGGTAGCCTTTTCGGCGAGTGTAACGGGCGTAACGACCAGCACTTTTAGTCCGACCACCACCGGGGCTATTGCCGGGGCCTCCGTGGCCAGCGTAACCGGTTCAGGCACGACCTATACGGTAGCGGTAAACACGGGTACCGGCGATGGCACTCTGCGTCTGGACGTGACCAGCGCCACGGGCATTTCGC
>JAYSZD010001059.1:0-2562 GCA_043738185.1 Hymenobacter sp.
GGCATCTTATCTAAAGAGTAATTGCGTGTCAGGCTGAGCGCAGTCGAGGTGTCTCGCTTGCCTCATCAGGCTGCTTCAATGAGGCGAGCGAGATGCTTCGCTGCGCGCTGCATGACAACCTCAGGAATACGCTTACTGCCACTCGGGCACTTTATAGCCCATTACCCAACTATCCCGTGAAAATTCTACTACCCCTGCTTGCCATGCTGCCGCTGAGCAGCTTCTTGGTGGCTAATCCGGCTGCGCCCGCGCCCAAATATGCGGTGGCCGATATTCCGGCAGCCCTGCGGGAGGGGGCGCACGCAGTGCTGCGGGCCGATGACGAGGTGGTAACCGTGAAATCAGCGGGGCGGCTGGTGCACACCGTGCACCGGGTGGTGACGGTGCTCGATGCCGCCGGCGACGACTTCGGGCGGCACTCCGTAAGCTACGACGCCCTCAATGCCGTGAGCTACCTACGCGGCGCCGTGTACGACGGCGATGGCCGCCTGCTGCACCAGCTGCGGGCCTCCGAAATCCACGACCAGGGCATGGGCGACGCGGGCGGCAGCTTCATGACCGATGTGCGGGTGCGCTACGCCGACCTGCGCCAGCCTCAGGTCCCTTATACCGTGGAATTCGATTATGAAGTGGTATCCGACAACACCCTGTTTTACCCCGAATGGCAGCCCCAGGAAACCGAGGGCCTGGCCGTGCAAAGCGCCACGCTGCGCGTGACTACCCCCGCCGCGCTACCCCTGCGCTATCAGGAGCGCCAGTTGCCGGCCGGCGGCGCGGGGGCCCGCACCATGGCCAACGGCCTGGAAACCTATCGGTGGCAACTAGCCGCCCTGCCCGCCGTGGAGGAGGAAGAAGCAGCCCCGCCCCTGGCCTACGCCACGCCGGCCGTGGCCCTGGCCCCCGGCATATTCGAGGTGCAGGGCCACAAAGGCTCGGCCGCCAGCTGGCAAAGCTTCGGGCAGTGGAACTACGAGCTGAACGCGGGCCGCGACCAGCTACCGGCCGCCACGCTGGCCAAAGTAGCCGCCCTGGTAAAGGATGTGCCCGATGCCCGCGAGCGCGCCCGGCGCATCTACGAAATGCTCCAGGGCAGCACCCGCTACATCTCGATACAGCTGGGCCTGGGCGGCTGGCAAACCTTTCCGGCCAGCTCGGTGGCCGGAAATGGCTACGGCGACTGCAAGGCCCTGAGCAACTACACCAAAGCCTTGCTGGCGGCAGCCGACGTGCCCTCCTACGTGGCCCTGGTAGGGGCGGGCTCGGACCGGCCCGACCTGCGCGCCGACTTCCCAAGCTCGCAGTTCAACCACGCTATTTTGTGCGTACCACCGGCCAAGGGCAGCCGCGCCGATACCCTGTGGCTGGAATGCACCAGCCAGACTAATCTGTTCGGCTACATGGGCAGCTTCACCGGCAACCGCCACGTGCTGCTGCTCACTCCGGAGGGCGGCAAGCTGGTGGCCACGCCCCGCTACGGAGCCGCTGAGAACCGGCAGGTACGCCGCATCGACCTCTTTCTGGACGCCGTAGGCAGCGCCACGGCCACGGCCCGCACCCTACGCACCGGTCAGGACCAGGATTTTTATGCCCAGCTGCTGCACGAGTTGGGTCCCACCGAACAGAAAAAGTACGTAACGGACCGGCTCCGGCTGCCCACCTTCACCCTCACCAAATTCAACTTGGCGGCCACGCCTGCCGGCCCCGTGCCGGGCGTGGTCGAAACCCTGGGGCTGTCGCTGCCGGGCTTTGCCATGCCCAGCGGCAAGCGCGTGTTTGTGACCGCCAACCTCCTAAGCCGCCTGCCCGCCCTGCCCGCGCAAATAGGCGAGCGCAAAGCCCCGGTGTGGCTATCCGATGCCTGCCTGCACGCCGATACCGTGCGCCTGCACCTGCCCGCCGGCTTCCGGGCCGAAACCCTGCCCGCCGCCGTGCAGCTCAGCACCGCCTACGGCACCTACGCCAGCCAATACCTGGCCCTGCCCGACGGCTCGGTGCAATACATTCGACGTCTGGAGCTCAAGCGTGGGCAGTTGCTCAGCTCCGCGTACGCGGGCTATTTAGACTTCCGCCGCAAAATCAGCATCGCCGACAAAGCCCAGGTGGTGCTATTGAAGCTGGAAAGCTGAGTAGGAACGCGCCTTGGCCTGTTCGGAGCAGACCGCGCTCTTCCGGTATACGTCCGTCCAGGAACGGCTTTATTAGAGCAGTTTCGGGGTTCGTGTAAGTGGGCTGTAGCGTGGACTCTGCGAGTCCGCGCATGGGCCGTGCCACACGCGGACTCGCAGAGTCTACGCTACACCTACACGAACTCCTAAACCGCTGTAGCTAACAGCTATCCGTTAAAAGCTGACGACTCGTCATTAAAACTTCACCCGCATCTGGGCTTTCACCTCGCCGCGCAGCGGGCCCTGAATGGTTTCCAGGCCCGAGCCGACGGTGGTTTGGTAGCGGTAGCGCGTTTCGGCGTAGCGGAGCCAGAGGGTAATGGCGCGATTCACGCGGACTTCGGCGATGCCGTAGACGCGCGTGCCCTGGCCGTAGAGGGCCGGAATGGATACGGCC
>JAYSZD010001060.1:0-2562 GCA_043738185.1 Hymenobacter sp.
GCGCCGTCGTTGTGGTTCAGCACAATGTCCTGCACCACGTCAATGCCGTTGGCGTGCAGAATGGCCACGCCGCGCAGCAGCTCGTCCTTGTTGCCCACCCGGGTGGCCAGAAAGCCTTTCTGGTACTTATCACCGAGGTCGTAGTTGTCGAAAGGGGAGTAGCCATTTCCCTGGTTGCTGTTTTTGATGCTCGGCGGCATCCACACCGCGTCGATTCCCATGGCTTTGAGGCGCGGCGCGAGGTCGGCAATGTAGTTGGCCCAGCCGTTGGGGTAGTTGCTGTTCCAGTAATCCCACCAAAAGCCCTGTAGGACTACCTGTTGGGCTTTAACCTGGTGATTTACTGACAAAAAAGAACAAAGAATCAGCAGTAAAGACCACCGGAATCGTTTGCGGTGACTGAAATAAGAGGAAAAGTGCATCATGGCGTGGGAATTGGGTTTTATGGTGAAAAAAAGAAGCGTGCAGGTTTGCGAAGGATTGAAGGCAATGAGTAGTTTATGCGCTCAATTCGCTTGTTAAGGTAATTACAATCCTTGAAATTGCAAAGTCACGCTGTTTTAAAGCCCGAATAAAAATTGTATTTTTCATTCAGGCTAAGTCATGTTGTCGCCGGGGGGCGGTGGGTGTCGACCAACCTAGCGGGTGGCAGGGGCTATGGAATGCGTCGTGCCGCACACGGGGCCAGGCAATATGCTTTCGGCAGTACCTTTAAGATTATGCCCAAGTCAAAAAGAACAGAAGCGGCTTCCGATACGCTGTTTGCAAGCATTGTTCCGCGGGGTTATATCCTGGGCCTGCTCCTGATGACGGGCTGCCAACTGCGGCCCGATGAGGCGCCGATTGCGGGGCCGCTGCTGGCGGCCAGGGCGGTGGTTCCGGTAGCTGCCGTTGCTGCGGTTGTCCCCGACTCGCTGGCGCTCACGCCGGTGCCGGCCCTGCCCAATGTGCCCGACACCCTGCGCCAGGCAATCCGGCACCTGCATGCCGCCCTGGGCCCTCAGGCTGCCGACCTGCGCCCCGAAGTTTTTGAACAAGCCTGCGTGGGTTACCTCACGCTGCACCCCACCGGCCGCATTGAGCGCGCCGGCCTGCTGGCCGTGGCCGACATGGACCTGCCCAACACCACCCCCCGCCTGTGGGTGTTGGACCTGCGCGCCGGCCAAGTGCTGCACCATAGCTTGGTGGCCCATGGCGAAGGTTCGGGCCGGCTGCGGGCCACACGCTTTTCCAACCAGGAAAAATCGGCCTGCACCTCCCTGGGCTTCTACCGCACGGCTGGCACCTACGACGGTGTTCACGGCTATTCGCGCCGCATTGAGGGCCTCGACAAGGGCCAGAACGCCAATGCCTTCGACCGATACGTGGTGCTACACGCCGCTGACTACGCCAGCCCCAGGTACATTGAGCAGCACGGCCGCTTGGGCTACAGCCGCGGCTGCCCCGCGCTGCCGCCCGAGCAGTACAAAGAAATAATTGCCTCAGTACGAGTGGGCAGCATGCTGCTGATTAGCGGGCCGGGGCTGGCCTCGCGCTGGCTCGATGGCGCCGCCGCCGGCAAGCGGTTTCTGGCTCGTGGCTGGGAGTAATGTTCCGGGCCGCACCCCTGTTCCCAAACCAGCCCAAGGAATCATTTGGGTCAAAGAGCCGTTTACAAAGCAGCCATCGGACTGCGAACTACGTACAAGGCGGCAAGCCAATAGTTGCAGGTAAAACCACTGGTTTAGCCTGCCTCACCCGCTAACTCCAAGAAATTATGTACCAGACCAGCGTAATTCAGCGTAAACGCAAGAGAATGCGAACCCGTGTGACACGTCGCGTTTTGCCTTTTCTGGCGGCATTATTTCTGGCTACTCCCATTGCAACGCCCGTGGCTAAATCAGTTGCAGGAAGCACTGGCTATCAGATGAGTACGTCCGATACGGCAGCTTCGCCCACGGATGTGTTTGCTACTAAGCTGCGTGCTACTTACAATGCGCTGGGTGCCGGGCAGAAGGGGCTTAAATTTGAAACCTTCGCCAAGGCCATGACCGGCTACCTCAACCTGCGCGAGGCTGGCCAGCTGGCCAATGACAAGCAGCTGCTAACGGTGGTGGATTTCGACCTGCCCTCTACCGAAAAGCGGCTTTGGGTTTTCGATTTGGCTACCAACGAAACCAAGTTCCACACGCTGGTGGCCCACGGCCACAACTCCGGTGAAAACGAAGCCACCAACTTTTCCAACACAGACCAGAGCAACATGAGCAGCCTGGGTTTCTACGCCACGGGCACCGAATACAGCGGCAAGCACGGCCGTTCGCTGAAGCTGCAGGGTCTGGACGAAGGCTTCAACACTAACGCTGCCGTTCGCTCGGTGGTGATGCACGGCGCCGATTACGTGAGCGAGGCCTTCATCAAGCAAAATGGCCGCTTGGGCCGCAGCCTCGGCTGCCCCGCCCTGCCCATGGATTTAAAGGACGAAATTATCGAAGCCGTGAACGGTGGCACTTGCTTGTTTATCAATAAGTCCAACGCCGGCTACGACTCCAAATACCTGAACCAGCAAGCCGCCGTTGCCGCGCT
>JAYSZD010001061.1:0-2562 GCA_043738185.1 Hymenobacter sp.
GGCAAGGCTCGTGCTCAGGGCCGTGCCGTTGTAGTAGCCCGCGTCCTTAGCTGAAGTGCGGTTGATGGTACCCAGGTTCACGAGGTCAATCCACTCGTAGGCCTGGCTGGTGCCCTTGCTGGTACAGTACGTCACCGTGGTGGGCGGCGGCGGCGTGGTACCGGCGGCGGCGCCCACGCCCACAGCGTACCAGGCGTTGGTCACGGCCGTTACCTGGGCCGAACCGGCGCCGTAGAGGTCCGTAGCCGACTGAATGGAGAATGAGCGAGCGGCGGCATAGTTAGACGAAGCGGTCAGGTACACGCTTTCGGTGCGGTAGGCAATTTTAGCGGCCGCGTCGATGCCGATGGCGGCTACGTTATAGGCGCTGCCGATGTCGTTGGTACCGGTTTTGCCCACGCTCAGGATATAAAACCAGAAGTTGAGCACGCCCGAGTTGGTGTGTACACCACCCTGGTCGTTGGTATTGTTAGGAGTACTGCTCAGGGGAGCCCAGCTGGTGCCTTTGTAGGTATCGGGCTGGCCTTCCGCGTTGGGGTTGCTCATCGAGCGCAGCGAAGGCCGCACTTTGTCGATGTCTTCACCAATGAGCCAGGTTTGCTTGTTGGGCGACTTGTAATACTCCACGCAGGCACCCCAGATGTCGGAGAAGCCTTCGTTCAGCGCGCCCGATTCGTTGGCGTACGTCAGGTTGGCGGTGCTGGAGCACACGGCGTGGCCAATTTCATGGGCCGCCACGTCGAGCGAGGTCAGCGGGTCGAAGCGCGTGGCGCCGTCGCCGTAGGTCATCACCGAACCGTTCCAGTAGGCATTTTCGAAGCCCTTGCCGTCGCCGGGAGTGTCGTCGAAGTGCACGTAGCTCTTGATTTTGGCGCCGGCATTGTTGTAGGAGTTGCGGCCGAGTACGTTTTTGAAGTAGTCGTAGGTACTTTGGGCGCCGTAATGGGCGTCGAGGGCGGCGTTGTCGAAGTTGGCGTTGTTGTACTCCGTCCAGTTGTTGTCGGCGTCGATGAAGTCAACGGCGGCGGTGTAGCTATTGCCTTTGCGGGCGTTGTAGGTTTCGATGCCCGCGCCGCGGGTTAGCTCGCGCAGGCGGTAGCCGCCGGTAGCGGTTTCGGTAGCGCTGCTCACCGTGCCCGAATACTTGGTGCCGAACGTGCCGGTAGCGGCGACGTGCTTGATGATGTTATCCTGCAACACCACTTTGCCCGTGCGGGCATCCACGTAGATGTAGGCGCGGCTGACGGGCTCCTGTGCGTACACGTTGAATTTCCAGGCCAGCACCAGTGCGCCCTCGTTGGCGCTGATGCGCCGGTCGCGCACAATCACCAACTCGCCTTTGGGCAGGTAAGTAGCGGCCCGGTCGTTTTCCTGCTGCTTCAGGCCGGCCTCTTCGGCGGCGTCCTGCCACATGTATTTACGGGCGCCCACTTTGGCCAGCGCCCGGCTCAGGGCCGTGGCTTCGCTAATGGCCGGCGTGGTGCTGAGGCCGGATACTTTTTCAAAATCTCCGCTGATGCTCTCGATGGCACCACCTTTGGCGTGCACGCTATAGTCGGCGTGCTCCACTTTCACGCCCTTGTAGTACTGCGAGAACTTCTGGTGCGTGAAGCCCAGTTGGTCCAGCTCGGTGCGGATGGGCCGCATCTGGTCGTCGCTGCCGAGGCCCAGCTGCTGGCGCAACACTTGCGCTCCTTCGCTGGCTTTGTAGCTGGCCCGGCCAGCCGCGTTGAACTGGACTAGCTCGGGTTGATTGTCGGCGCCCACCACTTTTGCCTGAATACGGGAGGCGTCCTGCGCCTGTGCCGTAGTGGATGCCAGCGTGCCGAGCAACAAAAGCGCAACAGCAGAGTATTGTTTTTTCATGTAAGCTGTTTGAGGAATAATAACGAAAGATTAAACACAGATTGAGCATTTCGCATCAATTCTGCCGTAACCTAGTCATTTCTTTTACAACAAACAGCATCTGTTAACAATTTTATTAAAATCACTTAATCTTATTAAAATTATTAACCCTCGACTGTATTACAATAAATAAAATTATTCCTGTAATTCAAATAAAAATCGGGGGCTTCGTTAGAGCAAAAAGGGCTCTGCTAAGCGCCCAGTGCCATCGCAGGGTTGCAGCGGTTCGCCCAGCAGCTATTGCGTGCCCGCGCGGCGATGGTCGCTATGGCTTTTTTGCGCCCAGGTAATCGGCCGCCAGCGTGGCTAGCGTTTTCACGCCCAGCGTGAGGCCGCTCTCGTCGAGGCGGAAGCCGGCGGTGTGGTGGTCGGCGGCGGTGGCGGGGTCCTGCCCTTTCTTCATTCCGCCTACAAACAGAAACAGACCGGGCACTTTTTCCTGATAGTAGGCAAAGTCCTCGGCCCCGGTCACAGCCTTGATTTCGCGCACGTTGGCGGCACCCGCGGCGGCTTGCAGGGTGGGCAGCATCCGGGCCGTCAGGGCGGGGTCGTTGCTGGTCACCGGTACGTAAGGCTCAATGGTAACCTCGGCGGTGGCGCCGGCACTTTCGGCAATATTGGTGGCAATGCGGCGGATGGAGGCCCAGATTTGCTTCT
>JAYSZD010001062.1:0-2560 GCA_043738185.1 Hymenobacter sp.
CGGGGCGTCGGAGCGGTAGGTCCGGCAATAAAAGTCGAACACGCCGGTGGCCGTCATTTCCGGGAACCGGGTCAGGGCGGTGGTGCCGGGCCGTTCGGGCAAGCCGGCCATGCGCTGTGCGGCGGGGTTGAGGTAGTCGAGGGTGAAGTCGACAATTTCAGTGCCGTCGGGGCCGTACACGGGGCTCAGCAGGTTGACGGCGGTGAGCGAGATGGCGAGCAGCGGCTGCAGGAGGCTGTCGGGAAGGGTATAGGTGGACAAAGGGGCTGGTGAGGTACCAGGGGCTATAAATGAACAGAAACAACCCGTGCCAAAGAATGACGAGCGACGAATATACTAGTTAATACCGCGGAGCCATAAATTGTTGTTACGGGGTGTTAACGAGGCGTTTTTCTAAAGTAAAGGCGAAAATAAACGGGCCACGGGGGCTGCTCATTTCGAGACAAAAGGGCAATTGACTTACGGCGTCTGTGTCAATCAAGAAGACTGCCAGCTGGCCGCGAAAGGCTTTCATGAAATAGTTTACAGAACTCATCCCCTCGGCGCATTTCGTAAACTTTGAATCGTAGACGAGCTTCTTAAACCCGACAATGGCCCCCTTGCCGCGCTAATGTAGGGTACGGTGTCAACTATCTTAGCCATTCACCGAAAGGAGCGGTACCTTACACGGCCTTCTTCCGCAATGGGTGGGCGCTTGGTTGCAGTTTGGCGTTTGGTCCCGTGCGGCAACCTTTACGAAGTGGGCTGTAATTTTACCAACGGGCTTCCCCACGTTCAACTTATTACGTACCGCCACCGCTTGGGCTCCCGCCGAGTGACGACACCCCATGAAGGAAAGCGAAAAGAAATACCGCCGGCTCCTGGAAACCAGCCAGGATTTGTTGGTCACCGTGGACCGGCAAGGCGCAGTGCTGGACGCCAACGAAGCGGCCGCCACGCTCACGGGCGTGGGCCGCGAGGCGTTAATAAACGCGGATTTTTTCGCCTTTTTCACCATGCCGGATGCCGTACGTGAGACGTGCCAAACGGTAGTGACCACGGGAGCAGTCAGTAATGTGCCGTTCACACTGCGCCACGCCAGCGGCACCCTAACCGAGGTGTTGCTGGACGGCTCCGTGAACAAAGACGACCAGGGCGTGGCGCAGGGCGCGGTGCTGGTTGTTCGGGAAGTGGCGGAGAAAAACTGGGCCACCGAGCTGGGCATTGCCAATAAGGAGCTTGCCTTTCAGCACAACGAGAAGGAAAAACGGGCCGACGAGCTCAGCATTGCCAACGAAGAACTGGCGTTTCAGAACGATGAAAAGGAAAAGCGGGCGCAGGAGCTGAGCGTGGCCAACACCGAACTGGCCTTCCAAAACGACGAAAAGGAGAAACGCGCGGCTGAATTGAGCATCGCGAACACCGAACTCGCCTTTCAGCACAACGAGAAGGAAAAACGGGCCGCCGAACTTGGCATTGCCAACGAAGAACTGGCGTTCCAGAACGACGAGAAGGAGAAAAGAGCCCAGGAGCTGAGCGTGGCCAACGTGGAACTGGCGTTTCAGAACAACGAAAAGGAGAAGCGGGCGCAGGAATTAAGCATCGCCAACACCGAACTCGCGTTTCAGAACGACGAAAAGGAAAAGCGCGCCGCCGAGCTCAGCATTGCTAACAAGGAGCTGGCCTTCCAAAACGATGAAAAGGAAAAGCGGGCGCAGGAGCTAATTATCGCCAACGCGGAATTGGCCTTCCAGAACGATGAGAAGGAGAAGCGGGCGCAGGAGCTGAGCATCGCCAACATCGAACTGGCCTTCCAGAACGACGAGAAGGAAAAACGCGCAGCTGAGCTGGTGATTGCCAACAAGGAACTGGCCTTCCAAAACGACGAGAAAGTGAAGCGCGCGGCCGAGCTGCGCGTGGCCAACTACGCCCGGGGCCTGATTGAGGCCAGCCGCGACCCGCTGGTGACCATCAGCCCGGAAGGCAAAATCACGGACATGAACATGGCCACGGTGCACATCACCGGCATCGAGCGGGCGCACCTGATTGGCTCTGATTTTTTCGCCTACTTCACCGACCCGCAGATGGCGCGCGAAGTGTACCAGGAGGTGTTTGCCAAGGGCACCGTGGCCGATTCGCCCCTCACGCTACGCCACAAAGACGGCAAGCTGACGGACGTGCTCTTCAACGGCTCGGTGTACAAGAACGACGAGGGCCAGGTGCTGGGCGTGGTGATTGTGGCCCGCGACGTAACCGACCAGAAACGCATTGCCACCGAGCTGATTGAGGCCAAATTCGCCGCCGAGCGCGCCACCGTGCTGGCCGTGGAAGCCCAGGCCAAAGCCGAAAGCGCCACCGGCACCGCCGAAAACGCGGTAAAAGCCAAGCAGCAGTTTCTCAGCAACATGAGCCACGAAATTCGCACGCCCATGAACGCCATCATCGGCTTCACGAAGGTGGTGCTGAAAACGGAGCTCACTGACAAGCAGCGCGAATACCTGACGGCCATCAAGCTCAGCGGCGACACGCTGATTGTGCTCATCAACGACATCCTGGACCTGGCCAAGGTGGACGCGGGCAA
>JAYSZD010001063.1:0-6384 GCA_043738185.1 Hymenobacter sp.
GCGGCCCTGACTAAGTCAGGGCCGCTTTTTTTTAGTTGCCTAAGGTATTTTGGGGCACCGCGGCCTTACGGGGTGGCCGCACGCTGTAGGGCACGGGCACCTTGCTGGTGCGGATGTGCACCGGCATGCCCGGGGCCGCATATACGTTGGCATTGTCGAGTTCCCCGCGCGAGGTGGAGGCGGCAGGAGCCTCGTAACCCCAGCCGTCGTTGGTGGCGCTGGCCGAAGCAACCACAGTTTCCGCATCGTTCAGGGGAGGCCAGCCGTCGTTCACGATGGGAGCAGCGGGCAGTGTTTTCAGGGTCACTTTCCGCTCCTTTTTAGCAGTGCGGGAATTGATGCGGGCCGTGGCTTTTGCCGCTTTGGCCGTCGTTGCGGGAGTGGTTTGGGCGCTGGCTTCGGCTACCAAAAACAAGGACAGGGCGAGCGTAAACAAGGAACGGAACATAGCTGAAAAAAGAATAAGTGAAGAGTTGTAAGGCTCAAAAACGAAAACCGTGCCGAAACCCAAGTCCCTCCCCGACACCACGCAAAACGGCCCGGCTAGCCCATTTTACTGGGTGGCCGGGCCGTTTGCTGTTCAGCATTATTACGATTGGCTTACCAGCCCGAGGGCTCGGCTGGGGCTTTCTTTTTGGATTTGCTCGGGGTGGCTTTGGCGGGCGCGGGGCGGGGTTGTGGGGCAGGCACGGCGGCCTGGGCTGCGGGACTGGCAGCGGGCGCCTCCATTCCGGCACCGGCGCCGGTGGCCTGGCTTTGCAGCATGGCGGCGTTGTTCACTGGCGTGGGCGCGGCGGCGGGCACCTGCTTGGCTTTGTTCATGCGGTTGAGGCGGCGCTCGCGGGTGGCGGCGGCGTCGTTGGCCATCACGGTGCGGCCGCTTTGCAGTATCATGGGCGAGCCCGGCGCCACGGACATGCCCTGGCCGGTGGGTGCGCTACCGCCACCACCGCCGGGCTTAAAGCCGCTATCGGACGGAGCCGGGGCGGCATTCAGCGGGCTGGCATCGGGCTGAGCGGCCATCGCAGGGGTGTCATTTACGGGCATTTTCTCGCTGCCGGGGGCACGGTTCTGGCCGGCAGCCTGGCCGTTGGAAGCAGCTGGTTTCTTTTTGGCGGTTTTCTTGGGTGCTCCCCACGAGTCGGAACTGTCCCAGCCACCTTGGGCCGAAGCGGTAGCGACGACGGCCACCGTAAAAAACAAAGAGAATAAGGTACGTTTCATAATAATTGGACGGTTAAACACAGTGAAGCATGAAGTTGACAGGAAGCGGAAGCTGTGCGGATAAGTTCCGAACGCCAACACGAATCCTTCGGTTAGGCCGCGTGTTGCCCTAACTTTGTGGCATGATGCAGGAATCCATTGCCAGCCTTACGGCCGAAATCGCGGCCGCCGACTTAAGTAGCGCCACCCACCTCGATGCGTTCCGCATCAGCTACCTCGGCCGCAAAGGTCGTTTGGCCGATTTGTTTGACCAACTAAAAACTGTGCCGGCCGAAGAAAAACGCGCCGTGGGCCAGCAGCTCAACACTTTGAAGCAGCAGGCCCAGGCCCGCTTCGACGAAGCCCAGCAAGCCGCCGAAGCGGCCGCCGACAACGCCCCCGCCAACCCCGATTTCGACTACACCCTGCCGCCCGTGCCCCACGCGCTGGGCACCCGCCACCCGCTGAGCCTGGTGCGCGAGGAGATGATGCGCGTGTTTGCCCGCATCGGCTTCGCCATTGCCGAAGGCCCTGAAATTGAGGACGACTGGCACAACTTCACGGCCCTCAACTTCCCCGAAAACCACCCGGCGCGGGACATGCAGGACACGTTTTTTGTGGCCCCGGCTGCGGGCGCCGAGCCTGGCACCCAGCCCCACCTGCTGCGCACCCACACCAGCACCGTGCAGGTGCGCGTGATGGAAACCGAGCCGCTGCCCATCCGCCGGGTGATGCCGGGCCGGGTGTTTCGCAACGAAGCCATTTCGGCGCGGGCCCACATGATGTTCCACCAGGTGGAGGGCATTTTTATTGACGAGGGCGTGAGCTTCGCCGACCTGAAGCAGACGGTGTACTACTTCGTGCAGGAGCTGTTCGGGGCCGATATTGACATTCGCTTCCGGCCCAGCTTTTTCCCGTTCACGGAGCCCAGCGCGGAAATTGACATCACCTGCCTGATTTGCAAGGGCGCGGGCTGCAACATCTGCAAGTATTCGGGCTGGGTCGAAATTGGCGGCTGCGGCATGGTGGACCCCGCTGTGCTCGAAAACGCGAAGATTGATGCCGACAAATACTCGGGCTACGCCTGGGGCATGGGCATCGAGCGCATTGCCATGCTCAAGTACCAGATTAAGGATTTGCGCCTGTTCACGGAAAACGACATGCGCTTTTTGCGGCAGTTTGAGGCGCTGTAAAACGCCTGCGGCGAATTATTTACCACTACGCTTGTTGTTGACGCCATGACTGTATTGCACCCCGTTCCGCCGTTTGCGCCGGAAGCCGCTCCGGTTTCGCGCCAAACACTGGCCGAGTATTTTCAGCACCTCAGCGAAGACGGGT
The DNA here is from genome assembly GCA_043738185.1 of Hymenobacter sp. Taxonomy (GTDB): domain Bacteria; phylum Bacteroidota; class Bacteroidia; order Cytophagales; family Hymenobacteraceae; genus Hymenobacter. Next base: position 2,542 of record JAYSZD010001063.1, read on the forward strand.
TTTACGCCTTCTGTCAGCAAAACCGCGAGCAAAAATTTGAGCGCCGCGCCGATGGCACCATTGAGTTTATAACCATGACCGGAGGAACCACGGGCCGCCTGAACAGCGAATTCGTGACTGACTTGACCAGTTGGAACCGACAAAGCCGCCTGGGCTTTGTTTTCGATTCCTCTACTGGTTTCCGGCTGCCCAATGGCGCGGTGCGCTCGCCCGATGTGGCGTGGGTGCGCACCGGAACCTGGCAAGCCCTGACGACCGAACAGCAGCAGAAATTCCTGCCGCTCTGCCCCGATTTCGTGGTGGAGCTGGTGAGCCCATCCGATGTGCTGACGGATGTAATCATCAAGATAGAAGAGTACCTCAGCAACGGCTGCCGCCTGGGCTGGCTCATCGACCCAAAGACGGAAACCGCCCGCATTTTCCGCGCCGATGGTTCGGTGAGCGTGGTGAAAACTTTTGATGAAGCCCTGGGCGGTGAAGACGTACTGCCCGGCTTCGCGTTTGCGCTGGCCACTCTCCGCTAAAGACTTCAACAACTAAAACATATTCCGGCCGCGCTGCTAACAGAAATCAGCAGAATCACGGTTAATCAGTGTAAATCAGCGATTGTGAAAGTTAGAAATCAAACCACCAACAAAGTAAACGTCATCACCCTGGGCTGCTCCAAGAACATCGTGGACAGCGAAGTGCTGATGGGCCAGCTCGTGGCCAACGACTTCGATGTGACCCACGAGGCCGAGAAGTCCGACGCCAACATTGTGATTATCAATACCTGCGGCTTTATCGACAATGCCAAGCAGGAAAGCATCGACACCATTCTGCGCTACGCGGATGAGAAGGAGGCCGGCCGCCTCGACAAGCTGTACGTAACGGGCTGCCTCTCGCAGCGCTACAAGGACGAGCTAGAGGTAGAAATCCCGCAGGTGGACGCTTATTTTGGCACCCTGGAGCTGCCCCAGATGCTGAAGGTGCTCAACGCCGACTACAAGCACGAGCTCATTGGCGAGCGCCTGATTACCACGCCCAAGCACTACGCCTACTTCAAGATTGCCGAGGGCTGCAACCGGCCCTGCTCGTTCTGCGCCATCCCGCTGATGCGCGGCAAGCACGTGGACCGGCCCATTGAGGACCTGGTGAAGGAAGCCAAGCGCCTGGCTGGCATGGGCACCAAGGAGCTGATTCTCATTGCCCAGGACCTGACCTACTACGGCCTGCAGGCCTACGGCGAGCGCAAGCTGGCCGACCTGCTCCGCAACCTATCCGACGTGAACGGCATCGACTGGATTCGGCTGCAGTACGCCTACCCGTCGCAGTTCCCGCTGGATGCGCTGGACGTGATGGCCGAGCGCGACAACATCTGCAAATACCTGGACATGCCCTTGCAGCACGGCTCCGACAACATGCTCAAAAGCATGCGCCGCGGCATCACCAAGCGCCGCACCATCGAGCTGGTGGACACCATTCGGCAGCGCGTGCCGGGCATCGCGCTGCGCACCACGCTCATCGCCGGCCACCCCGGCGAGACGGAGCAGGACTTCCGCGAGCTGTACGACTTCGTGGAGCAGACGCGGTTCGAACGCCTGGGCATTTTCACCTACTCGCACGAGGAAAACACGCACTCGCACACGCTGGTAGACGACGTACCGGCCGAGCTGAAGCAGGCCCGTGCCGACGCCATTATGGAGCTGCAGCAGGGCATTTCGATGGAGCTGAACAAAGCGCGCGTGGGCCAGACCTACAAGGTGCTGTTCGACCGCAAGGAGAGCGGGCATTTCGTGGGCCGGACGGAATTCGACTCGCCCGAAGTGGACAACGAAGTGCTGGTGCCGGTAGAGCGCGACACGTTTGTGCGCCTGGGCGACTTTGCCAACGTGAAAATCACGGCCGCTACGGACTTCGACTTGTACGGCCGCCTGGTGTAATCCGGGCCGGTGCGGACAGATTAGCCGCCGCGTCGCGGATACTCAGAACTAACTTTCCGGCTGGGGCCGGGTTTTGTGCGGACTTTTGCCACTGGCACGGGTTCGCCCCGAACCCGGCCACGCCTGTTTTATCATGCCTACTCGCTGTACCACGCTGCCTTACGCCGAAACCGGCGCCTTTTCGGGCCTGCTGACTGATTATATTGCTCAAAATCCGGCCCTGGCGCCTTTCTACCACCGCTGGCCCGCGCTGGAGAACTTCGCCGCCCAAATCGAGGAGAAAAACGCCAGCTACTCGCCCGCGGCGCGGCAGCGGCTGGTAGCGGCCCTGCGCGACCAATATGGCCCGGGCCCGGTCGCTGCCATCGAAGCTAATCTTGCCTTGTTGGGTCAGGAAACTACGTTCACCGTGACCACCGGGCACCAGCTGAATTTGCTCACGGGGCCGCTGTACTTCATTTATAAGATTGCCACGGCCATTAAGCTCAGCCGCCAGCTGAAGGAAGCCCATCCGCAGTACGATTTCGTGCCGGTGTACTGGATGGCGACGGAGGACCACGACTTTGCCGAAATCAACCACTTCTCGCTCTTCGGCAAAACGTATTCTTGGGACGCGGCCGGCACCGGCGGGCCGGTGGGCCGGCTGCCGCTCGACGGCTTTGCCGAGCAGCTGCTGAGCCAACTGCCGCCGGAGGTGCCCGCGATTTTCCACGAAGCGTATTCGACTTCCCAAAATCTGGCCGAAGCCACCCGCAAGCTCACCGACGCGCTGTTTGGAGAGTTTGGGTTGGTGACGCTGGACGCCGACCGGCCCGCCCTGAAACAGGCGCTGGTGCCGCTGCTGGAGCAGGAAATCACGGCGCAGGTTTCCAACGCCGCCGTGCAGGCCACCAACGGCCGCCTGACGGCCGCGGGCTACAAGCCGCAGGTGTATTCGCGGCCCCTCAACCTGTTTTTCATCACCGACGACGGCAAGCGCGAGCGGCTGGAGCCCGACACCACCGGCGCCGACTGCGTGGAGGTGACGGTGCGCAACACCGCCAAGTGCCACAGTCAGGCCGAGCTGCTGGCCCTGGCCCGGCAGCACCCCGAACAGTTCAGCCCCAACGTGGTGCTGCGGCCGGTGTACCAGGAGCTGCTGCTGCCCAACCTGGCCTACATCGGCGGGGCCGCCGAGGTGGCGTACTGGTTTCAGCTAAAGGACGTGTTTGCGGCTTTTGGCGTGCCCATGCCCATCGTGCTGCCCCGCAACTCGGCCGAGTACATCAGCCGGGCCAATGCCGGCAAACTCAAGAAGCTGGGCCTGACCACGCCCGAGATTTTCCGGCCCCTGGCCGAGCTGAAAAAGCAGGTGGGAGCGGCCCTGGGCCAGGAAGAGGTGAGCCTGCAAGCGCAGCAGGAAGCGTTGGCCGCCGCCTTCCAGCAGGTGCAGGACGTGGCCCAGCGCCTCGACCCCACGCTGGTAAAAATGGTGGCCGCCGAAGCCCAGAAAGCCGCCGCCGGTCTCGCGGGCCTCGAAAAGCGCCTGAGCAAAGCCGCCGAAACCAAGCACGAAACTGCCTACACGCAGCTGGCGGCCATCAAGGACAAGCTTTTCCCCGGCGGCGGCTTGCAGGAGCGCAGTGAGAACGTGCTCAGCATTATGATTAACAGCCCTGATTTTATTCAGGATTTGTTGGCCGCATTTGAGCCGCTGGCGCTGGAGTTTACGGTGTTGGAGGAAGAGAAGTAGCCGGCTGGTTGGCGATTGCGCTGCTGGGCTGACCATCAGGCAACCCCCTCGTGGGAAAGCACATCTGTTGAGCAACCCGGTCTTTGGCCCAATCCCACCCTTTTTCTTTCTGCGATGCGTTTCCTTTCCCTGCTCCCGTTTCTTTTGTGGCTGACGGTGGGACCGGCGGCGGCCCAGCTCATCGGCGGT